>JABURU010000172.1 GCA_014762485.1 Gammaproteobacteria bacterium
AAATGGTGATAAGAGACAGGAGATCGGTGGCGCAGTGAAAAATATTCTCGCCATCGCCGCCGGTATTGCCGATGGCCTGGGTTACGGCGCCAATACCCGTAGCGCCATCATCACTCGCGGCCTGATCGAAGTGATGCGCTTAGGCGTCGCACTGGGCGGCAAACAGGAAACCTTTATGGGCCTGGCCGGGCTGGGTGATCTGGTATTAACCTGTACCGATAATCAGTCACGCAACCGTCGCTATGGTCTGGCCCTGGGCCAGGGTAAAGACAGCGACACGGCATTAAAAGAGATCGATCAGGTAGTGGAAGGCATACAGACCGCCAATGAAGTGCATCACCTGGCGAAGCGTATGGAAATCGATATGCCCCTGGTGGAAGCGGTTTACCTGGTATTAAATGATCATATATCGGCCAAGCAAGCGGTATCGATGTTATTAAACCGTGATCTTAAGCCTGAGCTGGCATAACAGTTTATATCACTTAGCCAAAGTCATTCTGTCGCCAGGCTTCGTAGACAAAAATTGCTACCGCATTAGATAGATTCAAACTGCGACTGTCCGCCTTCATCGGTAGTCGCAATACATAATCATCACCTAGATCATCCAGTACCTGTTGTGGCAGGCCCCGGGTCTCCGGCCCAAACAACAGGGCATCACCGGGCTGGTACTGAACCTGCGCATAATTCCGTTTTCCTCGCGTGGAGCAGGCATAAATATACTTTGGCTTTACACTCTCTACAAATGTCTGCAGTGACGCATGGGTTTGTACTTCGGCAAACTCATGGTAATCCAGGCCGGCACGTCTCATACGCTTATCATCCATCTCAAAACCCAGCGGCTCAATTAAGTGCAACTGCATACCAGTATTGGCGCAAAGGCGAATAATGTTACCGGTATTGGGTGGGATCTCAGGCTGGTAGAGAACTATATGAAACATACGTATTAACCGACAGTAAAAAAATATGGCGATATAGTATCGACTATATCGCCATGATGAAATCTATTACCCATCCACCTGGTCAAACTTCGCTGATGGATGACTCCATTCCCAGCTCTTTAATCTTGCGTGTCAGGGTATTACGCCCCCAGCCCAATAACTTGGCGGCATCCTGTCGACGACCACCTGTATGTTTTAGTGCCTCTTCGATCATGATCTGTTCATAACGCGGCGTAGCATCGTTTAATAGATCCATTTCACCCAACGCAAGGTGATGATCTACCCATTTCCTTAATGCCGACTCCCAGTCTTCATGTTGCACATCCTCTTTATGCGCCTTTAATTCCTGCGGCAAGTCTTCCATGCGCACAACCTTACCCGGTGACATCACCGTTAACCAACGACAGGTATTCTCCAGCTGACGCACGTTACCTGGCCAGGCCAGATTACTCATATAACGCATCGCCTCTTCGTCCACCTGCTTGGGTTCTACATCCAGCTCGTTGGCCGCGATACCAAGGAAGTGATTGACCAGTAACTTAATATCTTCCCGGCGCTCCCGTAAGGCAGGAATATGTATGCGGATCACGTTCAAGCGATGAAACAGGTCTTCACGAAAGCGCCCCTCTTCCACCAGTATTTCCAGATCCTGGTGGGTGGCAGCGATGATGCGCACATCCACTTTTACCGGTGAATGACCACCGACACGATAAAACTCACCCTCGGCCAGCACACGTAATAACCGTGTTTGTAGCTCCGCTGGCATATCACCAATCTCATCCAGGAACAGGGTGCCGCCATTGGCCTGTTCAAAGCGCCCCTGGCGTTTGCCCTGGGCACCGGTAAAGGCGCCTTTTTCATGACCAAACAATTCAGACTCGAGCAAGTCACGTGGAATCGCCGCCATATTGAGGGCAATAAACGGGTAATCTGAGCGTGGGCTATGACGATGCAAGGCATGCGCCACCAGTTCTTTACCAGTGCCGGACTCGCCATTGATCAAGACGGTAATATTCGATGCCGCCAGGCGACCGATGGCACGAAAGACCTCCTGCATGGATTGCGCTTCACCGATGATCTCGGTGGCCTGCTGGCTCTCTGCACTCGCTTTCTCTTCGATATTGGGTGATACGGTGGCCGCGGCACGTTCAACCAGCTCTACCGCATCATCAATATCAAATGGCTTGGGCAGGTATTCAAAGGCACCGCCTTGATAAGCCGAGACGGCGCTATCCAGATCAGAATGCGCCGTAATGATGATCACCGGTAATAAAGGGTAGTGATCACGGATTCGATCCAGCAGGGACAATCCATCCATACCCGGCATACGTATATCGGTCACCAGTACATCCGGTTGCTGGCGGACAAGTTTGTCCATCACACCATCGGCACTTTCGAAAGTGGTGACTTCCATGCCGGATTTGTTTAACGCCTTTTCCAGTACCCAGCGTATCGAACGATCATCATCTATAATCCAGACACGTATCGCCTTAACCATGTTTGTCTCCATCTCCATGATCATCTAAGGGTATCAGCACACTAAATACCGTATTACCAGGCTGGCTGCGACACTCGATCAACCCTCTATGCTGATTGATCAATGACTGCGATATCGCCAGCCCCAAGCCACTACCGTCACTACGACCTGTTACCATGGGGAAAAATATCTTTTCCTGTAACGACTCGGGCACACCCGGACCGTTATCGATCACACTAATATCCGCTACCAGGCGGTAGCGCTGATGCCCAATGGTGTACTGCCGCTGCACCCGGGTCTTTAACGTAATCTCACCTTCATGACCGACAGCCTGAATGGCATTACGGATTAAATTCATTAGCGCCTGAATCAACTGATCCTTATCGCCATATATCTCCGGCAAACTAATATCGTAATCACGGCGAATATTTACGCCTTCTGGCAAATCAACTTCGACGATCTGCTTCACCCGCTCCAGCACTTCATGGATGTTCACCATCTTCATCTGCGGCAGGGTATTGGGACCCAGCATGCGATCCACCAGCTTTTGCAAACGATCGACTTCGCTAATGATGATGCCGGTATGTTCTCTTAGCTCCTCCTCTTCCAGCTCACGCTCGAGGAGTTGTGCCGTCCCCCGTATACCACCCAGGGGATTTTTAATCTCGTGGGCCATATTGCGCACCAGTGACCGGGTAGCCTGGTTCAATGCCAGCAGATTTTCTTCCTTGGCAATGCGTAACTGTCGATCCATTTGGGTCATTTCCACCAGCAAGCCTGATGGCTGGTTCGGCTCCATTAATGGAATGGCGGTTAAATCCACGATCACCGTTTTGTTCGGGCTGACCTCTATCTCACACTCACGCTCTGTAAAAGGGTGACCAGCATCCAGCGCCCCACCCAGGGCCTGTACCAAATCAGTACGATAAATTAGTCGGGATAGAGACTGACCCACCATATGATGTGAACTCATACCAAACATCATCTCGCCCACCGGGTTGATGTATTGCAGCTTTAAACCTTCATCAAACATCAACACCACACTATTCAGATGCTCAATGATGCGTTTATGGATATCTGGCGTCATGGCGCGATCATGGGTCATACATTACCTTGTGCAAAATTCAGTCCAACTTTTTTCACATAGAAAAATAGTCAATAATAACAATAAGATATGCTTTTTCATCTTCATATAGACAAGCCTGAATCAGCGCCTGACGACAAATATAGTGCAGCAGACGAGAATCGATGCACCAATTTGGTGCGTTAACATAATAGAACACTCAAGGAGTAAATAGAACCGAGTGACGACGCAGGTGGAAGGTATGGGCAGTGGTCCTGATTAACACTCGGTTGGCCTGATCGACAATCTCGACCGCCACCGTATGCGTGCCGCGATCCACATCGTTCAAGCTCATAGTACTGCCAGTGAAACGCCCATCCAGGCGCTTACCATTTAGCACCACGACAAAACGGTGCCCACGTTTTGACATTAAATGCGGGGAAGCCTTAACCGATATGGTTACCATGCCCGAATTGCTGGCGATCACCGCATCATTTTCTGGAGATATTAGCTCTATGTATTGGTAAACCGGCGCTTCAGCTTCCGGCTCTACTGGGGTAGTGGACAGCTCATTTGTGGGCTTCAATGGAGGGACGGATTGCACCGGGTTAACCGTAATAAGATCGGCACCCTCGATGGGTTGATCAGAATAGATCACCGTTCCATCGGGTGAGACGCTGCGATACACCCCTGCCGCCATCAGCCAGGGCACTATCAGGGCTAATAACCATCCATGTTTCATAGCCCGAGATTACTGCAGATATACCGAGATAAACAAGGTACTTATTTAATCTGGTTGACCATTTCCTACCGGCGTCATCACCGCGAACAGATCTTCCTTGGCCTCAAAACCGATCATCGGCTTGCCATTGCGCATCACATCGGTCACCACAGCAACCACGCTGGCGGTCATCTTGCTAGAGTCAATGTAGGCGTTGCGTATCGCCGAACTCATAGGCGCGACAATGTCATGAATGGCAACGATCTTCTTGGAAAGCCTACGGCACCAAGATAGATAGCATCATGTAACCATGCTGTTGATAGTATTCTCACAACTCCAGGAAAACTGATCCCACTTAAACTCTATCCCAAAACGTTGCCCCACGGCATCCAGCACGCGTACCCCTTCCGCTACCACTTCTTTACCAATGCCATCACCTGGGATCAATGCAACTTTATACTTGGGCATACCTGTTCCATTTAATGCAGTTTAATTAATCGATTATTAGTCGCTTTATCTGGTTACCGAAAAACTATCGCTATGTGATACGCAATGTTTTCCTTCAGGCATAAAAAAGCGCCCCGTGATTTCTCAAGGGACGCTTTTAGTCAGCTTACACTAATAAATTAGCAGCTGTAGTACATGTCGAACTCAACTGGGTGAGTTGTCATGCGCAGACGAGTGATTTCCTCATTCTTCAACTCGATGAAGGCATCGATCATGTCATCGGTGAATACGCCACCAGCGGTCAGGAAGGCACGGTCTTTGTTCAGCTCGGCCAGAGCTTCGTCGAAGCTATAGCAAACGGTTGGGATCTCGGCCGCCTCTTCTGCAGGCAGGTCGTACAGATCCTTGTCCATCGCATCGCCAGGGTGGATCTTGTTCATGATACCGTCCAGGCCGGCCATCATCAGGGCAGAGAAGGCCAGATATGGGTTGGCGGTAGGATCAGGGAAACGTACCTCGATACGACGACCTTTAGGGTTGGTCACGTAAGGAATACGGATAGAAGCGGAACGGTTACGGGCAGAGTAGGCCAGCATAACAGGGGCTTCGAAACCAGGTACCAGACGCTTGTAAGAGTTGGTAGAAGCGTTGGTGAAGGCGTTCAGGGCCTTGGCATGCTTGATAACACCACCGATGTAGTACAGGGCAGTTTCAGACAGGCCGCCGTACTCGTTACCGGCAAACAGGTTAACGCCATCTTTGGCCAGAGACATGTGAACGTGCATACCAGAACCGTTGTCACCTACCAGAGGCTTGGGCATGAAGGTAGCGGTCTTGCCGTAGGCGTGAGCCACGTTGTGTACACAGTACTTCAGGATCGGGGTATCGTCAGCACGCATGGTAAGGGTGTTGAACTTGGTACCGATCCACCACAGGCCAGCAGTGGCCACTTCGTGGTGGTGTACCTCTACTTCTACGCCCATCTCTTCCATCGCCAGACACATGGCGGCACGCATATCGTGCAGAGAGTCAACTGGAGGTACTGGGAAGTAACCACCCTTAACGCCAGGACGGTGACCCATGTTGCCATCCTGATAAACCTTCTCAGAGTTCCACTCGGCTTCTTCAGAGTCGATCTTGACGAAAGAACCACTCATGTCAGCGCCCCAACGAACGTCGTCGAATACGAAGAACTCAGGCTCAGGACCGAAGAATGCGGTATCACCAATACCGGTAGACTTCAGGTAGGCTTCCGCACGCTTGGCAACGGAGCGTGGGTCACGCTCGTAACCCTGCATGGTCGCAGGCTCGATGATGTCACAACGAATGATCAGCTGAGCTTCGTCGCTGAAAGGATCCAGCACAGCGGTATCAGGATCAGGCATCATGATCATGTCGGATTCGTTTATGCCCTTCCAACCAGAGACAGAGGAACCGTCAAACATGGTGCCTTCATTAAAAGTATCAGCATCAATAGCGTGAGCTGGGTAAGAAACGTGCTGTTCTTTACCGTGGGTATCGGTGAAACGAAAATCGACGAACTTTACGCCGTTTTCTTCGATCATTTTCAAGACTTTGTCGGACATTGTCGGAAACTCCAAGAGCGTTCAATATTTAACCGGTTTGGCCGGTCAGCCAAAATTCCTATGCATCATAAAATGCATGATTTATGCCAGAGAGACTAACCACTTATAATTCAAGAGGTTGAGCACTATTTTCACAATACAAACAGGTATAAGCGCACCAATTTGGTGCAAAAGCACTTTGAGCGATCCATAGTGGTGCACTATTTATATAGCACACGCACGCAACGAACGTTTTTCACAGCTAAAGCCGCATCGTTAAAACGCCTGGATAGCTCACCATGATCAACATCGGTAAGTATGCTAAGTGGCAAAATTAGATCGACCTCGATCATGCCATTGAGATAGTGCAAAGTCACCCCTTCGACAGCATTACTTTGCGGGATAGCGTGCCAGCTTTGCTTCAGATCCTGCATCAGGCTGCTGCGTAGAGGAAGATCACGGCAGGGAGCCACCAGTTCATCATCTTCGGGATCGATGTGCACCATCACATCGGTCACCTCTTCGACTTCACTAACGACTTTATATCTGACCTTCTCAGCAATATGATGACCTTCTGAAATGCTCAGGTGTGAACCTACCAGCACATGTACATCCACCAATGCATCTGGCCCCAGGCGACGGGTACGCAACATGTGCATTTGCAGTACACCATCCACCTGCATAATGAGCTTTTCTATTTCCAGCACCCGCTCTTCTTCCAGGCCGGCATCGAGAATTTCCTGAACACTGTGCCACACCAGCTCCCAGGCAATTTTGCCGATCATCACCGCCACCACAAACGCGGCAACGGCATCTAGATAGGTTAACCCCGCCATCGCCCCGCCAACGCCGATCATGACAACAATTGACGAGACAGCGTCGGAACGACTATGCCAGGCATTGGCACGCAACATGGTCGAGCGATACTTCTTCGCCGCCCACATCGTGTAGCGGTAGATCGCCTCTTTGAACACCACCGAGACAAAGGCTGCCAAAATTGCCCAGTAGGTTGGCACCAACAGTGACTCCGGCAGGTATAAACGTTCTACCGCTTCCCAGGCAATGCCAAACGCGACGATAAATAGTGCCAGGCCCAGGGCAATGGTGGTAATGGTTTCGATGCGACCATGACCATAAGGATGCGCCTCATCGGCATCGGCATGGGCATGTTTGGCCGCCCATAACACCATAAAATCGGTAAACAGATCGGATAACGAATGAATACCATCCGCTACCAGTGCCTGGGAGTGCGATAACCAGCCAACAAAGATCTTCAACACCCCCAGGCCTAGATCGACGACGGAGCCTACCAGGGTTACGTTGCGGATCTGTTTATATCTTTCGGATGTTTCGTCTACCTCATCCAGTTCGTGATGATGGTGATGGCCTGCACTCATTTTCATTCCATACTTATTTCGGTTTCCGAGATGTCATCGACATATCGCATACGGGTAAATGTAAGGGTAACAAAAGGCGAAAGAAATGAATCTATCGATATATAAATACAGCGGATTGTTGATTTTGACTTTAAACCATAATGGTCATCAAAACCGAAGACTTTCCTGGCATGGATTGTTAAGACTACTTGACCATAAAAGAGGTGCCAGAGGGAAAGACTTCAACCTCTAGCACTCTATTCACAACTTTACAGGCCTATCAGCTCAGCATGTAATCCGAGCCCTTTTGCAATATCTAGAAAATCAGAAGAGTTGGCCGATTCAGGATTGTACTCGACTACCATTAAATGTGGTTTTTCATCATGATACGCTGCGGCTGCTACACCATTGCACTGTAACAACTTATCACGTAGTGATTCACGCTGTTCATGGCTGGTTTCTTCATCGATATGTAACGTGACATCAACAATTTGTGTACTCATCTACTCTCTCCCTGTTTTTGATTCTCCATCTTTATTTGAAACGATTTTTTCAGGCTGTTCTTTGATATATATCAACCAGGGGGATGGAATACTAGGAGATATCACCAACCTTGATTGTAATAATGATCTCATCATCCTGTTCACTGATGTCTTCGATCTCGTGACCATTAATACGACACCAGGCAGGGATATCATTTTTTACCCCCGGATCGGTGCAGGTGACCTGTAACACGTCACCGGGCTGCAACGCTTTTACCCTGTCCTGGGTGCGAATCACTGGCAATGGACACAGTAATCTCCTGGCATCCAGTTGATGTATGTTCACAGGTACCACTCCTCTGGCATATCATCCGCCAACATAGGTGCAACCTTCATCGTGGTGGAGGTGCCTTCTTTACTACGTAGCTCCAGCTCTACCTCATCGGCGGCCTTACCCTGGCTGAAACGTGCAACGATACTGGCTGCCAGCTGTATATCTTCATCGCTCATGTTATCACCGTCGATTAACGCCAGCGGTCCTGCATGGCTGACGGTTTTCAGGCTAACAAACTGCTTGCGATAACCCTGCATGAAGTTGTTTTCACCCTCTTCCCGACCGATGATCAATTTAAAATGGGGGCGTGGACGCACATGACGGCCGACCTTGAGCATCATGATGTCATCCAGCTCGTAACGCTTTTCACCACGAGTCTGCCACATATCAGCCAGCTTTTTCGAATAGGCCGCATCGGTAAGGAAACAACAACCACCAGCAGGCTGGGCCCACTCTTCAATACCAAACTCGGCTGCCAGCGCCATTTGTGGTTTGCGTGAACGTCCGGAAAAATCGTGTAACTTGTCGCGATCGACCCAGCCTTCACGCTCCGGCAAGGTCTCAGGTAAATTCTTCGCGCACAGTGGACGCAGTAACAGATCGCCGGCACCGGATTCACGGGCGATGACTGGCATCGTATCTTTGCGCTGCGACATCGGGCGCTGCCCGATCACCTCGCCGGTGATAATAAAGTCGAAATCATTTTCCTGAATCCACTGCAGCGCCTTTTTCACCATAAAGCCTTTGCAATCGAGACAGGGGTTCAGGTTCTGACCATATCCATGCGAAGGGTTAATGACGATATCCTTGTACTCTTCGATCACATCAACGATGTGCATCTTGATACCCAGCTGCTCGGCCACCCACAGGGCGTTGTTGCGCTTGGGCTTCTCCTTGTCTTTTTTGCGTATCGCGTGGGTGTGCCCTTCGACACAGAAACCGGTGAAGAAGTTGATGCCTTCCACATGGATGCCCTGCTCCATAATGGTTTTGGTGGCCAGCATGGAATCAAAGCCGCCGGAGATCAGCGAAACCGCTTTGCGTTGTGTGCTCATGGATGAATAAAACCGTGGGTGTGTAGAAATGTGTCTATTTTAACGCAAACTGATCCTCAAAACCCAACCAGATCGCAACCATTTCGTGAAACATGTCATTGAATATGCCCTCACACTATGTCACTAATAGTGGTCAAAATATAATCACTAATAACACTACGGGATATAGCATGGAGATATTGATCAGCCCCAAGGCTCAACGGGCACTAAATAGCCTGGTGTCACCCATACATGTGGAAATGGAACTCTACTTTAGCTGCATGATCCGTAAACAGGTTAATTACCCTTCCACCCCGCACAAAGACGCACGGGTGATCAGCACCGACTATCCGAACCTGCGACTCTATTTTCGCCCGGTTATGACCCGACAATGCTCTATAGAGGAAAGCTCTACTGAACCCATGCTGGAATCCTTTCCAATGAAATACAAACCCGGCCTGTTACCCAAGTGGTTTCGTCTGGATCACGATGGTAGCCAGTGGCAAGGTGAATTCGGCTACAGCCAATAATTTACAACTGTTTTTCATCCTTTCTCACTTCCTCCTTTCCACCTGTTATATAGTTATTGATAACAACAAGGGGGCGGCGGCTATGAGAAATGAAGGATTTTTAACCCTCAACCAGGGCGATATCTATTTCGGTAGCGATCAGGCCGGTGTCGATACCTTATTGGGTTCCTGTGTGGCCGTGACCTTGTGGCACCCATATAAAAAGCTTGGTGGCATGTCGCATATCGTCCTGCCTGGTAAAGGGCCAGAAGATAAAGATGCCAAATACGCCACCGGTGCCATCGCCTATTTCCTCGAACAGATTAAGCGTCACCACACCCGCCCACAGGACTATGTGGTGCACGTATATGGCGGCGGTAAGATGTTCAGTGTCGATGAACCCGGCAAGATGAAAGACATCGGCAACCAAAATGGCTGGAAAACCCTCGAGTTACTATCTCATGCCGGTTTCCGCCTGCAGGAAGTTGACCTGCTGGATACCAAGTACCGCAAGGTGGCGCTCGACCTGGGCAATGGGGCTATTTCATTTGATGCACAGCCCATGTCCGCTACCGAGTCGTTTTCCTTCGATCGACCTTCAGCCTGATCTTTCCTATTTATTCACTACCTGGCTGAATCTGATCTTGGATCAGCCTTCCGTGTTCACGCTATAATCCTGAACCTTATCGTTTCCATACCAATATATAGGTAATCAAATAGATGGCACGGGATGTTTCCACCTTTCAGGGTCTGATCCTCGCGCTCCAGGAGTACTGGGCCGAGCAGGGCTGCGTCGTATTACAACCACTGGACATGGAAGTGGGAGCGGGTACCTTTCACCCAGCCACCTTCTTACGAGCCATTGGTCCCGAGCCATGGAATGCTGCCTACGTGCAACCTTCCCGCCGTCCTACCGACGGCCGTTATGGTGAAAATCCTAACCGCTTGCAGCACTACTATCAGTTCCAGGTGGCATTAAAACCATCACCACTGGAGATCCAGGATCTCTACCTGGGCTCATTGAAGATGATGGGCATCGATCCGTTGGTGCATGACATCCGCTTTGTCGAGGATAACTGGGAATCCCCCACCCTGGGTGCCTGGGGACTGGGCTGGGAAGTCTGGTTAAACGGTATGGAAGTGACGCAATTTACCTATTTCCAACAGGTAGGTGGTCTGGAATGTAAGCCAGTCACCGGCGAGATCACCTACGGCCTGGAACGTCTGGCGATGTATATCCAGAACGTCAAGAGTGTCTATGACCTGGTGTGGGCCGATGGTCCAATGGGCAAGGTGACCTACGGCGATGTGTTCCATCAAAATGAGGTAGAACAATCTACCTATAACTTTGAACACGCCGATACCGATGCGCTGTTTAAATGGTTTGATCAATGTGAAGCCGAAAGTGAGAAGTTGATTGAAGCCGGCCTGCCCTTGCCTGCCTATGAGCAGGTACTAAAAGCCTCACATACCTTTAACCTGCTGGATGCCCGTCACGCGATTTCGGTCACCGAACGTCAACGCTATATCCTGCGCGTCCGTACTCTGTCTCGTGCCGTCGCCGAGGCCTATTATGCCGCCCGTGAACAACTGGGCTTTCCTATGTGTAATGAAGACAACCAGGGAGGCAAGTAAGTGAGCACTCGTGATTTACTCATTGAACTTGGTACCGAAGAGTTGCCTCCCAAGGCATTAAAAAAGTTATCCGCCGCCTTTACCAGTGGGGTGAAGGAAGGCTTAACCAGTGCCGAACTGAAGTTTGCAGATGTGAGCTCTTACGCCGCCCCGAGACGGATGGCGATCCTGATCAGAGATCTGGATGAGTCCTCACCGGATAAAGATATCGAACGCCGAGGCCCAGCGCTGACCGCGGCGTTTGATGACAATGGTAACCCCACCAAGGCGGCAGAGGGTTTTGCCCGATCCTGTAGCCTGGATAGCGTCGAACAACTGGACAAGATGGAAACCGACAAGGGTGCCTGGTTGATGTTCAAGCAACACCAACAAGGTGAGCCCGCCGCCAACCTGATCCCTGCCATTGTTCAACAATCGCTGGATAAACTGCCGATCCCCAAGCGCATGCGCTGGGGCGATCGTGATGCCGAGTTTGTGCGCCCGGTACACTGGCTGGTATTGCTGTTTGGCGATGAGGTGATCAACACCGAGATCCTGTCCGTGACCAGTGGCCGCGAAACCCGTGGTCACCGCTTCCATCACCCAGACACCATTCATATTGGTACCCCGGCTGATTATGCCGAACTACTGCACACCGAAGGTAAAGTCATCGCGGATTTCGAATCCCGCCGCCAGGCCGTGCATGGACTGGTAGAAGCCGCCGCCGCCAGGACCGGTGGCAAGGCCGAAATCGATGAGGCCCTGCTGGATGAGGTCACCTCGATGGTGGAGTGGCCAGTGGCGGTTTTGGGTAACTTTGAAGAGCGCTTCCTTGATGTACCCCAGG
>JABURU010000021.1 GCA_014762485.1 Gammaproteobacteria bacterium
CTGTCATTCACTAGTTTGTTATTGACGTCACTGCTGCCCTCATCTCGTCCCATGTCGAAGTTGATGTCGCGGCCGGTGGAGGCCAGTGAGGCAAAGGTAAAGCGCACCTCATCGGTACCGTAAGCCGGGATGCCATCGGGGAACTCTTTGCGTGTCTGTTTTTCGATCTTCTCGGCCAGGTGGGGTTGCATCATGCCGCCGGTTCGCTTGGCGACTAATGATTCCAGGTCGATGCCGTCAATCAGATCAATCGGATCCAGTACGTTACCTTTAGACTTGGACATTTTCTGGCCATGAGAGTCGCGTACCAGGCCGTGGATGTAGATATCGCGGAATGGTACCTGGCCGTCCATGAACTTCATTCCCATCATCACCATACGGGCAACCCAGAAGAAGATGATGTCAAAGCCGGTGACCAGTACCGAGGTAGGGTAGAAGGTTTTTAGCGCGTCGGTTTGCTCTGGCCAACCCAGTGTTGAGAACGGCCATAATGCCGAGGAAAACCAGGTATCCAGAACATCTTCGTCCTGATTCAGGACAATATCTGCGCCCAGATTATGTTGCTCGCGCACCTCTGCTTCAGAACGGCCGACGTAGACATTACCCTGTTCATCGTACCAGGCCGGGATACGGTGCCCCCACCAGATCTGACGACTGATGCACCAGTCCTGAATGTTTCGCATCCACTCGTAGTAGGTATTTTTCCAGTTGTCCGGGACAAAGCGAATGCTGCCTTCTTCTACCGCTTTAATCGCAGGCTCGGCCAGTGGGGCCACTTTCACATACCATTGATCGGTGAGGAACGGTTCGATGACGGCACCGGAGCGATCGCCACGGGGCACCATCAATTTGTGATCATCGATCTTCTCTAGCAGGTTTTGTGCCTCCAGATCGGCGATGACCTTTTTACGAGCATCGTAACGATCCAGGCCATGGAAGCCTTCGGGGATCAGTGCGGCGTCTTCGTGATCGGTGCCGAGTATTGCCGCATCAATGGTGAAGACATTAATCAGGCCTCCATGCGGCAGGGCGGCAATGGCACTGTCATCACGGTGGTTATTCCATACACCGTAGTCATTGAAGTCATGGGCCGGGGTGATCTTCACACAACCGGTACCAAACTCGGGATCAACATAATCATCGGCAATGATGGGGATCAGGCGGTTAGTGAAAGGTAACTTCACCTGCTGGCCGATCAGTTTCTTATAACGTTCATCATCCGGGTGTACCGCTACGGCGGCATCACCCAGCATGGTTTCTGGGCGGGTAGTGGCAACGATCAAATGGCCCGAGCCATCCGCCAGCGGGTAGCGCATGTGCCACAGGTAGCCGTTCTCCTCTTCGGAGAGTACTTCCAGATCGGATACCGCGGTGTGCAGTACCGGATCCCAGTTTACCAGCCGTTTACCGCGATAGATGAGTCCTTCTTCATGCAGGCGTATGAATACTTCTTTCACTGCATTGGAGAGTCCTTCGTCCATCGTAAAGCGTTCACGAGACCAGTCCAGTGAGGAGCCGAGGCGACGTAACTGGCGGGTAATATTGCCACCGGACTCTGCTTTCCAGTCCCATACTCGCTCGATGAACTTGTCTCGACCCAGATCATGACGGGTTTTGTTTTCCGCATTCAACTGGCGCTCGACGATCATTTGGGTCGCGATCCCGGCATGGTCGGTGCCAGGTTGCCAGAGGGTATTTTTGCCCTTCATGCGGTGGTAACGAGTCAGGGTGTCCATCACCGTATTATTAAAACCATGGCCCATGTGCAGTGAACCGGTGACATTGGGAGGGGGGATCATGATGCAAAAGGCATCTTTATTATCTCCCTGCTCAGAGCTGGGCGCGAAATAGCCGTTATCTTCCCAGTTTTGATACCACTTTTGTTCGATTGCGTGAGGATTATAAGTCTTGTCCATGGATTTAATGCACTGCCGCTTGGGTAAAAGGCGCATTATAGCGTGATGCGGCAAAAGTGTGGACACATGCGTGAAGGAATTCATTGCAAAGAATGAATCATTTGTCACCTAAACAGGGGGCTGTGCAGGCATATGGGTGGATATTAGAATAGGGACAAAGACAGATTGCACACGGCGGTAGCCGAAGGGTGCAACATAAGAATAAAAGGGGGAGAACTAAAGAATGGAAACAAAGCGTTAATCGCAGT
>JABURU010000339.1 GCA_014762485.1 Gammaproteobacteria bacterium
GAGATTCACGAATAATCTGGATAATATGAATCTCTGCATTAGGTTTAAAAGTACAGCCGCCAATGGTATTAGTGAACTGTATATCAATATCAGAACGGCATCTGAATTCTTCGACGGTTTCTTTGATGGCGGTTTCCAGATTGTGTGTATCTATGCGTAATCTGAAGGTAGTTAATAATTCACGTAATTGTCGATAAGCACTGTTTAAGCCATCACGAAGCTCATCTATGATTAATTCAACTTTATTACTGTTATTATCCTGCTGAATCTCGGCATTAAGTCGACTCACCTGAATTTTAAGATATGATAAGGCCTGTGCTAGTGAGTCATGCAACTCCCTGGCGATGACGCTACGTTCTTCCATTAGTGATATGAGCCGGTTCTCAGATGCCTTGTTTGATAAATTTAGCGCCATGGCAATATGGCTGGCCACAGATTCTATCAGGCGCTGTTGCCAACTCTCGATTTCTACCCCATTAGGTATTTCGACCATTAATACACCGTATTGTTGATTAGAGTCTTTAATCGGCGTAGAGAATACTTTGTTTTGATGTTTGTTGGTAAGTTCTATAATTTTAGTACAGCCTTCGCCAAAACAACGATTACAGTTTGGAGGGTGGCATAAAGCCTGTGTCATATTGTCGTTCATTATGCTGGCTAATTTGAATGCATGCATATCATTTTGTTCACCAATACATATGCTTCCAGTTCCCAGTCCTGTATGCTTTTCTATATCTTTTAACAATTCGTCATATGCATTATCCATTAATGGTGAACTGGTTTCGCTCAGACGCCGTGTAGTGTTGTATAAAAGTTCCAGTGATCTATTGCTACGCTCAAGATCCCATGTTTTCTCTTTAACACGTTGTTCCAGATTGTCATACATCTTGGATAGATCTTCAGACATCAGGTTGAATGCGTAGATTAACTCGCCTAACTCATCTTCATTATATGTATTAATACGTTGCTTGAAATTACCCTGGCGTACGTTGGTTGCGAGGTGCCGAAGATCACGCAATGGTAAAAGTAAATTTGTTTTTATTATATACATTGTGAATAGTACAACAATGGATGTTAATAGGAGAGAGATGATCTGAATGCTTCTTAGAAGCTGGATATTGTCTTCTGCATCTATCTCAAGCAATTTAACTAAATTGTCAATATCATTCACATAGTGATCAATGTTGCTATTTATATAATCCAGTTTTTGGTTATCAGTGGGTTGTACCTGGCTCCTTTCAATATATTGAATTAGGAGAGGACGTATATGGCTAAACCATTTGCTGTGCACCAGCTCATAGCTAAGTCTGGATTGATTGGTGGCATCAATGGGTAGTACCGCGGTGAGTAGGTTACTGGTTAGCCGTTTCTCAAAATCATCAATCAGGCTTCGCAGGTGCTTCTGATCCGCTGCTTGCATCGAATTATTATGAATCAGGAGCTGGCTCTCTATCCTGTATGACATCATCCGCAATGTACCAGACAGATTAATGGCCGCTGCTTGACCTTCTGAGCGATCCGCAATAAATACTGAACTTAACATGCCGACAAAGGCCAGCGTGACGATAAGAACCATCGCCAACCCCAGACGGAAAAGGAGTGAATGCCTGAACGGCTTCTTGGAAAATTCCTGCTTTATCATGGGCACAGTATATTATGTTTTTAATCCACGTGTATTACGTAGTACCTCTAAAGAATTTTTACCCCGTCACATATCTCAATATTAGCGTTAAAATATATACCTTATTCATATAAAACAATAAGATACGATTGTATACCTCTCTACTTCGTTAGTAGTACTTCCGACTAAAACAGGCTGTTTTTACCCCATTGCAGAACATTGGTTCATTAGATATTACTGCAGTTAAGACGGTTTTTTAAAACGCGCAATGGAGAGGAGAAGTCGTCATGCCTTCACAACAAGCGAAAGCCTATTCGGTGTTGACCATGAATACCGTGGCCTTTACTGCATGTTTTGCAGTTTGGGTAATCTTTTCGATTATCGGTATTCCCATTAAGACCGGTTTGCAGTTGTCAGATACCCAGTTTGGTTTATTGGCGGCAACTCCTATATTGACTGGCTCATTATTCCGCCTACCCGTTGGTATGATGACCGATAAGTTTGGTGGGCGTCGTGTATACGCCGGCCTGATGGCATTGACCATCATACCGCTTTATCTAATTTCATATGCAACCGAGTATTGGCAATTCCTGGTTTTAGGATTATTTGTTGGTATTGCCGGCGCTTCATTCTCAGTAGGTATTGCTTACACCGCACGATGGTTTAGTAAAGAGAAGCAGGGTACCGCAATGGGTATCTTCGGTGCCGGTAATGCTGGTGCGGCATTGACCAAGTTTGTGGCTCCTTCTCTGGTGATTGCCTATGGCTGGCAATCGGTACCGCAGGTTTATGCCATCGCTATGACCATCGTGGTCGCACTTTTCTGGATGTTCACCTATGAAGACCCATCACACAAGGTAGACAGTAGCATTACCTTACGTGAGCAGTTAAAAGCATTAAAAGATCCCAAGGTATGGAAATACTGTCAATACTATTCACTGGTATTCGGTGGTTTTGTTGGTTTGTCATTATGGATGACCAAGTACTACATCAGTGAATATGGTTTTGATCTTCAAACCGCGGCATTACTGGCTGCCATTTTCGTTTTACCTTCTGGCGTTATTCGGGCTTTAGGGGGCTGGTTCTCAGATAAATATGGCGCCTATACCGTTACCTGGTGGGTCATGTGGATATCCTGGGTTAGCCTGTTCCTGATGTCTTACCCACAAACTGAAATGACCATCAAAACCGTGAATGGGGAGTTCAGCATGCATATTGGGCTGAATGTATGGGCCTTCACCTTCCTGTTGTTCATTGTTGGTATCGCCTGGGGTTTCGGTAAAGCTTCAGTTTTCAAGTTCCTGTCTGATGAATACCCAGACAACATCGGCGTGGTTTCCGGCATTGTTGGTTTAGCCGGTGGTATGGGTGGATTCCTGTTACCCATCATGTTCGGTGCATTGCTGGACTTCACTGGTATTAACAGTTCCATCTTTATGCTGCTTTACGGTGCGACTTGCGTATCACTCGTATGGATGCACTTCACATTTGCTAAAGACAAGCGTGAGGAAGATAAGGCTGCCGCAGTAAGTGCCGCAGCGGATCAGGTTTAGGAGAGAAAGATGAGTATTTATCTTAATAAATATGTAATAGATGAGGTGACATATGGCTGATTTAAAAGAGTGGAATGTCGAGGACAACGACTTCTGGGAGAAAACCGGTAAGCATATTGCCAAGCGCAATCTGTGGATCTCGATCCCAAGTTTGTTGAGCGGATTTGCGGTATGGCTCTACTGGGGCATCATCACCGTACAAATGTTGAACCTGGGTTTCCCGTTTGAAAAGGCAGAGCTCTTTACCCTGTCGGCCATCGCGGGTCTAACCGGTGCGACACTGCGTATCCCATCGAGCTTCTTTATACGGATTGCGGGTGGTCGTAATACCATCTTCTTTACCACCGCCTTGTTGATGATTCCGGCGATAGGTGCGGGTATCGCTCTGCAGGATAAGAACACACCATTGTGGGTATTCCAGCTGCTGGCCTTCCTGTCCGGCTTTGGTGGCGGTAACTTTGCCTCATCCATGTCCAACATCAGTTTCTTCTATCCTAAGCGTATGCAAGGTTTAGCATTAGGACTGAATGC
The DNA here is from genome assembly GCA_014762485.1 of Gammaproteobacteria bacterium. Classification (GTDB taxonomy): domain Bacteria; phylum Pseudomonadota; class Gammaproteobacteria; order Thiohalospirales; family Thiohalospiraceae; genus JABURT01. The sequence continues at coordinate 3,706 of JABURU010000339.1, forward strand.
CGGACTGGGTAACGCGGGTGTAACCACCATGCAGATCCTGGTACCACTGGCGATGACCTTTGGCATCTTTGGTGGCGAAGCGATGATACTGCAAAACACCTCAGGTACCTTAATCGGCAAAATACCCGCCGGTACTGAAACCTATATTCATAACGCCGGTTACATCTGGTTAGTGTTGTTAATTCCACTCGCCTTCCTTGGCTGGTTTGGTATGAATAACATTCGTACCGAAGAGGTATCACCTAATATCGGCTCACCCATCAATTCCTTTGTCAAAATAACCGGCATGTTGTTGATTGGCTTCGTTGCTGCTGCGGCCGGTCTGTATATCATCTTGCCTGAGCCAGTTGGTATTGGCGCGCCTAGTTGGGCCAAGTGGTTTGTCATTATCGGCGTCTTGGCTGCAACCGTTGGCATGCTGAAGATGATACCCGGTGAGATCAAGCCTAACCTGGAACGCCAGTTCAAGATCTTTGAAAACAAGCACACCTGGGTAATGAGTGTTATTTACACCATGACATTCGGCAGCTTCATTGGTTATTCCGCTGCGTTTGCCCTGGCTATCAAAGTTATCTTTGGTTACCAGCACATCTTGGTCGATGGCGTGATGACGCATAATACGGTGAATCCTAACGGGCCATCCGCACTGATGTATGCCTGGATGGGACCATTCATCGGTGCCTTCATTCGTCCTATCGGTGGCTGGATGGCTGATAAGGTCGGCGGTGCCAAGGTTACCCAGATGGTAACTCTGGTGATGATTGCCGCTGCACTGGGCGTGGCTTACTACATGAAAGCTGCGTATGCCTCGGCCACTCCGGAAGAGTATTTCGTACCATTTTTCATCCTCTTCCTGTTGCTGTTCGCTGGTACTGGCATCGGTAACGGTTCCACCTTCCGTACCATCGCTATGGTGTTCCCCAAGGAGCAGGCCGGTCCTGCACTGGGTTGGACTTCAGCGGTTGCAGCATACGGCGCCTTTGTTATCCCCAAGGTACTGGGCGAGCAAATTAAGGCGACCACTCCTGAAGATGCACTGTATGGCTTCGCCCTGTTCTATCTGGTGTGCCTGATTTTGAACTGGTGGTTCTATCTTGGCCCCAAGGCTGAGTTCAAGAATCCATAAAGGAGAAATAGTAAATGTTTATGTGGGCCCACGTAGTTCTTATATCAATGTGTACCTCCCTCGATTTACGTGGGCCCGTTTTTTTCAAAAAAGCTAGAGCGGACATGTAGGAGAAACAGACATGAGCCACTTTCTTGATAGATTAAAGTTTTTCTCCAAGACCCAGGATACTTTTGCAGATGGTCATGGAGTGGTAACCAACGAAGACCGTCAGTGGGAAGATGCCTATCGCAACCGCTGGCGCCATGACAAGGTGGTACGTACCACCCATGGCGTGAACTGTACCGGCGGTTGTAGTTGGCAGGTATTTGTGAAAAACGGCCTGGTCTCTTTTGAGATGCAGCAAACCGATTACCCACGCACTCGTCCCGATATGCCCAACCATGAACCACGTGGTTGTCAACGCGGTGCCAGTTTCTCCTGGTATCTATATAGTCCACACCGAATTAAATACCCGTTAATTCGTGGACGCCTGGTTGAGTTATATCGTGCCGAACGAGCCAGCGGAAAAGATCCGGTAGAGGCCTGGGCTGCAATACAGGAAGATCCCGACAAGCGTAAGAAGTACACTGCGGTACGTGGCCTGGGTGGCTTTGCCCGCGCTGACTGGGAAGAGGTTAACGAGATCATTGCCGCGGCCAATGTCTACACCACCAAGAAGCACGGCCCTGATCGTATCTTTGGCTTCTCACCTATTCCTGCAATGTCGATGATCAGTTACGCCGCCGGTTCACGTTACCTGTCATTAATTGGTGGTGCCTGCGGTTCGTTCTACGACTGGTATTGCGATTTACCACCAGCATCTCCACAAACCTGGGGAGAGCAGACCGACGTACCCGAAGCCGCCGACTGGTATAACTCCACCTACATCATTGTTTGTGGTGCCACCCTGCCGATGACTCGTACCCCGGATGCCCACTTTGCCATTGAGACTCGTTACAAGGGCACCAAGGTGGTATCGATGGCCCCGGACTACGCCGAATATGTGAAGTTCGCTGACCTGTGGATGCCGGTGAAACAGGGTACCGACGCCGCCGCCTTCATGGCAATGGGGCACGTTGCTCTAAAAGAATTCCACGTTGATAAGCAAGACCCATACTTTAAAGAGTATGCGCAAAAGTATACCGACTTCCCGGTACAGGTGACGTTAAGAAAAGATGGTGATCATTACGTCACCGATCGTACTCTGCGTGCTTCTGATTTTAGTGACAAGCTGGGACAGGAAAACAATCCTGAATGGAAGACCATTGTTTATGATACCAGCAGCAAGAGTTTCGTTGCACCAAACGGTTCTATTGGATTTAGATGGGGCGAAGAAGGTCGCTGGAACCTGTTGCCAAAGAATTCGGTAAACCAGCAAGAGATTGATGCCGAACTTAGTGCCATCGGTAACAGTGATGAAGTAGTCGATGTTGCCTTCCCTCACTTCGTCGAGAGTGAAGGCGAGTTGCTGATGCGTAAGATTCCGGTGCGCAAGGTACAAACCAAGGATGGTGAAGTGCTGGTAGCCTCGGTATTTGATCTGCAAGTAGCGCAATACGGTATCGACCGTGGCCTGGGTGACAACCTGGCCAAGGGCTATGACGATGCCTCGGTACCTTATACTCCTGCCTGGGCGGAGCAGGTCACTGGCGTGAAGCAGGCCGACCTGATTCGTACCGGTCGCGAGTTTGCCGATAACGCCTCTAAGACCAAGGGTAAGTCGATGGTCATACTCGGTGCGGCTATCAACCACTGGTATCACAACGACATGAACTACCGCGGCATTATGAACCTGCTGCATATCTGTGGTTGTGTCGGTCAAAGTGGCGGCGGTTGGGCACACTATGTTGGCCAGGAAAAGCTACGCCCACAAGCGGGCTGGGCACCGGTGGCCTTCGCGCTGGATTGGCAGCGTCCACCACGTCATATGAACAGTACGACCTACTGGTACTTCCATACTGACCAATGGCGTTACGAGCGGCTGGATGCCGACAGCCTGCTGGCCCCCACCGCAAAAGGTAAATACAAGGGTAATACCCTGGCCGATTATAACGTCGTATCACAACGTTTAGGTTGGTTACCCTCCGCGCCACACTTTAACAAAAATCCACTGGATATTGTCGACGAGGCGGAAGCCGCCGGTGCCACCGATGAAGCCGGTGTCGCCAAGTACATGGTGGATAAGTTAAAGAGTAACGATATTAACTTTGCCTACGAAGATGTCGATGCACCTGAAAACCATCCTCGTAACCTGTTCGTCTGGCGTGCCAACCTGATTGGTTGTTCGGCCAAGGGGCATGAGTATTTTCTCAAGCATCTATTGGGCGCACAAAATGGTGTGCTGTCCGAAGGTGTAGAAGGCAAAGACTGCAAAGAGGTGAAGTGGCACGACAAGGCACCTACTGGAAAACTGGATCTGATGGTAGATATTAACTTCCGTCTTAACTCTACCGGCGCTTACTCCGACATCGTTCTGCCTACCGCTACCTGGTATGAAAAGAACGACTTGAACACCACCGACATGCACCCGTTCATCCATCCATTATCGGAAGCGGTGAATCCAGCATGGGAGTCCAAGTCTGACTGGCAGATCTTTAAAAACATCGCCAAGAAGTTCTCCGAGTTATCCGAGAAGCACCTGGGTAAACGTAAAGACGTCGTAGCACTACCCATGCATCACGATACTCCGGCCGAGCTGGCACAACCTTTAGGAGTGAAAGACTGGAAGAAGGGCGAGTGCGAACCGGTTCCCGGTAAGTCGATGCCGCTGCTGAAAGTGGTTGAGCGTGATTACCCCAGTACCTATAACAAGTTCATTGCCTTAGGCCCGCTACTGAGCAAACTGGGCAATGGTGTGAAAGGTCTGGAGTGGAACACCGAGCTGGAATACGAACAGCTGAAGGAGCTGAACTACACCGTGAAAGAAGAAGGTGTATCCAAAGGCATGCCTTCGCTGGAAGAAGACATCTCGGTATGTGACACCATCCTGCAGATGGCGCCAGAAACCAATGGTGAGGTGGCGCATAAGGCATGGCATGCACAGAGCAAGAAGACGGGTATCGACCATAGTCATCTCTATGCCGGTCGTCATGAAGAGAAGATTCGCTTCCACGATATCCAGGCCCAGCCGCGCAAGATCATTACCGCGCCAACCTGGTCTGGAATCGAATCGGAAAATGTCAGCTACAACGCCGGCTATACCAATATCCATGAACACATCCCGTTCCGTACCCTGACCGGACGCGCACAGTTCTATCAGGATCACGAATGGATGCTGGACTTTGGTGAAGGCTTCTGTAGCTATCGTCCACCAGTCGATCTGCAGGCGCATAACGATGTGCCCGCCAACATCAAGAGCAAGCCGCACCTGGTCTTGAGCTGGAATACTCCGCACTCCAAGTGGGGCATCCACTCAACCTATCAGGATACCCAGCGCATGCTGACCCTGTTCCGCGGAGGCCCTTATGTCTGGATCTCTGAAGACGACGCCAAGTCCATCGGTATAAACGACAACGACTGGGTAGAGGCTGTAAACAGTAACGGTGCCACCGTAGCCCGTGCGGTTGTCAGTCAACGTGTTCCAGCCGGACTGGCGCTGATGTATCACGCGCAAGAGAAAAACGTCAACGTGCCCGGTTCCAATACCACCGGCAAACGCGGCGGCATTCTCAACTCGGTTACCCGTGTAACCGTGAAGCCCACGCACATGATTGGAGGTTATGCACAACTATCATACAGCTTCAATTACTACGGCACAGTGGGTTCGCAGCGTGATGAGTTCGTAGTGATACACAAGATAGAGGATCAAGATGTGGACTGGTTAGAGCGTCCACTGACCGATGAGCGCGAAGCGCAAATCAATCCTCCTGGTATCAACAACTAGTGCAGCGCATAGATTAGGAGAACGACATGAAAGTACGTGCACAAATCGCCATGGTCTTAAACCTGGACAAGTGTATCGGTTGCCATACCTGTTCTGTGACCTGTAAGAACGTATGGACCAACCGCAAGGGTGTGGAATACGCCTGGTTTAACAACGTCGAATCCAAGCCTGGTATCGGTTATCCCAAAGAGTGGGAAAACCAGGAAAAATGGAAAGGCGGCTGGGTGAAAAACGGCGACAAGCTGGAGTTAAAGGCTGGCGGCAAGATCAAGAAGCTGGTTAATATCTTCGCCAACCCCGACATGCCCGAGATAGATGATTACTACGAACCATTTGATATGGACTATCAACGACTGCAAAAGGCACCGCTTTCCGAAGCGGCGCCCACTGCACGACCCAAGTCTCAAATCACTGGCGACACTATGGAGAAGATCACCTGGGGTCCCAACTGGGAAGATGACCTGGCCGGTGAATTTGAAAAGCGCAGTGTGGATGCAAACTTCAATGGCATCGAAAAGCAGATGTACAAAGAGTTTGAAAACACCTTCCACATGTATCTACCCCGGTTGTGTAACCACTGCCTGAATCCATCATGTGTGGCATCCTGCCCATCCGGTTCCATCTACAAGCGTGAAGAAGATGGCATCGTACTGGTAGATCAGGATAAGTGTCGCAGCTGGCGCATGTGTGTGACCGGTTGTCCTTATAAAAAGGTCTATTACAACTGGGAGTCTGGCAAGGCGGAGAAATGCATCGGTTGTTATCCTCGCATAGAGTCGGGTATGCCTACCGTATGTGCCGAGTCTTGTGTGGGTCGTATTCGCTACATCGGCGTGATGCTGTATGACGCCGACAAGATCGAAGAGGCCGCGGTATCCGACGAGCAAGGTTTATACAACGCACAAATGGACATCTTCCTTGACCCTAATGATCCCGAAGTGATCAAACAGGCCAAGGCCGATGGCATTACCGATGAGTGGATCAAAGGCGCACAAAACTCACCAGTGTGGAAGATGGCGATGGAATGGAAGATTGCCTTCCCCATCCACCCCGAGTTCCGCACATTGCCAATGATGTGGTATGTGCCACCTCTGTCACCTGTGCAAACTCAACTGGACCAGGGTAACCTGCCTACCGAAGCCGATGGTGCGATACCCAAGGCCGAAGCCCTGCGCTTCCCCGCGCAATACCTGGCCAACCTGCTGACTGCGGGTGATACCGGCCCCATCATCAATGCCCTGCAAAGACTGTTGGCGATGCGCAGTTATCAACGCAGCAAGCATGTAGAAGGGGAAGCGATTACCGAGGCACTGGAAGCCGCCGGCATCACCGCCGAGCAGGCCGAAGAGATGTATCGCTATCTTGCCATTGCCAACTATGAAGACCGTTTCGTCATCCCAACCTCTAACGAAGAGTACATGCAGGAAGATGCTTACTCCTTCCAGGGACAAAACGGCTTCAGCCCAGGTAATGACAGCTCGGAAGGTATCGGTGGTTTATCACTGTTCCCCAGCCGTCGTAAGAGTAGCGAAGTACCCATCGAGTATGTGCCCCTGGGCAAATACCGGGAAAAGGTATAGGGAGGAAGTAAAGATGATTTTATATACCGTATTATCCCGACTGCTGGAGTATCCAGAGCAAGAGCTGGTAGATAACCTGGAACTGATCCGCGAACGCATCAACGATGAGTCCGAAGTCAGTCCACAGGAGCGGGTCGTCATCAACGAGTTTGTCGACTACCTGCAAAGCCAGGAGCTGCTGCAACTACAGCAAAATTATGTGAACACCTTCGACATGGTGCCAGAGCACAGCCTGCATCTTACCCATCACCTCTTTGGTGATGAGAAGAACCGTGGCCCGGCACTGGTTGACCTGGGTGAACACTACAAAGGTATGGGTTATGAAATAGAAGGCAACGAAATACCCGATTATCTGCCACTGGTTCTGGAGTACGTCGGTACTTTGGACGAGATGGCCGCCCGGGTCTTCCTTGCCGATGCCCATAAGGTCACCACTGTGTTGGCTGATAACCTGAAACAGGCCACATCCCCCTATGCCCTTCTGCTCCAGTTAGTGGAGCAGCGTGGCAAGTGGGTACAGGCTGCATGAGGATATAATCATGGAAAACTTTATCTTTGGTATCTATCCATACATCGCGTTGGCCGTCTTCCTGCTCGGTAGCTGGTTGCGCTTTGATCGCGAGCAATACACCTGGAAGGCCGACTCCAGCCAGCTGCTATCCAAAAGCAGCATGCGCCTGGGCAGCAACCTGTTTCATATCGGCATCATCGCCATCTTCCTTGGCCATGCGGTGGGCTTATTAACCCCGCATAGCTGGTTCCTGGCGATGGGGGTGTCGGATATGGATCATCAGTGGGTAGCCATCATGGCCGGTTCGGTGTTCGGTGTGCTGTGCCTGATCGGTGGTGTCATCCTCTGGCTACGTCGCATGTTTAATCGACGCGTTAGTGCCGTTAGTCGTGGCAGCGACAAGTTTATCCTTAGCTGGTTAATGGTGACATTGATTCTGGGATTATCATCGATACCCGTTTCGATCGGCCATGCCAATGAGGGAAATCCTGCGGTGATGGTTTCGCTGGCCTATTATGTACAAAGTGTGGTCACCTTCCAGGCGGATCCCAGTTTGCTGGCCAACGTCGACAGTGTGTTCAAGGCCCACATGTTCTTCGGCATGAGCGTGTTCCTGTTATTCCCATTCACCAGGCTGGTGCATATATGGAGTGTGCCAATGGGTTACCTGACACGCTCGTACCAGGTGGTACGTGTTAAGCGCGTCGCACGTCGATAACATTTATATAGAACATGCTATTAGCATTTGAGGTAATGAACATGATGCAAACCGACCCTTATATAGCAAGTGACAACTATGTCATGGTCAATGGCGAAAAGGTCGCCCTCAATGTAGAAGGCTACATTCAGGACCTGGACGACTGGTCAGAAGACTTCGTCGTCGCCATGGCCGAGAAAGAAGAGCTGGAACTGACCGATGAACACTGGCAAGTGATCCAGTATCTACGCGAGTATCATGACGAGCACCAGGTGCAGTGCCCGGTGCGCGACATGATCAAACACTTCTCCAAAGAGTGGGGTGAGTTGCATGGTAATAACCACTACCTGCATGATCTCTTTCCCAAGGGCGGGCCGCAAAAACAGGGCAACCGTTTAGCCGGTATTCGCAAAACCAAGGGAGAGCATTGATTCGTTAGTGCCTATTTAATTAACTGCTAAACCAACACCCGTTAGCGTTACGCTTGCGGGTGTTTTATTGTTACAAAATATCCAGAGGGCTGCGCACACCTTGACCGCCTTTGTTGAGAACGTGGGTGTAGATCATAGTGGTAGAACCATCCTTGTGTCCTAATAACTCTTGAACGATGCGTATGTCATAACCAGACTCCAATAAG
>JABURU010000020.1 GCA_014762485.1 Gammaproteobacteria bacterium
TCGGCTTGCCCGATAGCCCATATGCCCAACCTCGAAATGTGCTGGGTGGGCAAATCATCGCCGCCGTTATCGGGGTCACCATTCATAATATTATTCCGGGGACAACTTGGCTGGCCGCGGCCCTGGCCGTTTCGACTACCGTCTCGGTGATGCACTATTTTCGCATGGTCCATCCACCTGGTGGCGCAACCGCATTAATCGCGGTGATAGGAGGCAGCAAGGTACATGGACTGGGCTACACCTTTGTCTTCACCCCGATACTTACTGGTGCCATATTAATGATTGCCATGGCGTTGGCATTGAATAATATGCGGCCGAACCGGCCCAAATACCCACACTTCTGGTGAATTACTCGGTATCTGACCATACCGCGTATTCATTCCCACTAGAATCACTAAAATGGAAACGTCGACCACCGGGGAAGGTAAATATTGGTTTAATTACTTCCCCACTGGCATCAGTAAACTCCCAACTAAACACCGTATTAAAAAGGCTTTGGTTGCCTCCATATCTTGCACGGGAAACTCGACGTAATTTATCTTTTCGTGTTCAGGCATAGCGGCAAGCCTTTTCAGAGAATCGTATTATGATATTAGACCACTACTGATTCTTATCAGATTATGGACGTTTAAACTGCTTACGAGCCTGTTCGACCTTGCTCCTGATCACGCAGTCGGTGACATGATCGTTGATTAGCCCCATCGCCTGCATGAAGGCATATACCGTAGTCGGCCCGACAAATTTCCATCCTCTTTTCTTCAAATCTTTAGATAAAGCGATAGACTCGGCAGAGGTCGAGGCCGTTTGCGGTTCGGCCAACTGGCTGGCGTCTGGCTCAAAGCGCCAGAAATAGGCCGCCAGAGATCCTTCCTGTTTGACCAACTCCCTGGCCTGCTTCGCATTATTAATCACCGCCTCTATCTTGCCACGGTGTCGAACAATGCCTTTATCATTGAGCAGGCGCGTGACATCATGCTCGGTGAAACGGGCAACCTTGTTAAAATCAAAGCGATGAAATGCAGAACGGAAATTCTCACGCTTGGCAAGAATAGTGCGCCAACTTAAGCCAGACTGAAAGCTCTCCAGACATATCTTTTCAAACAGGCGAATATCATCACTAACCGGGAAGCCCCACTCGTTATCATGATAGGGGAAAAATTCCGCTACTGTGCCACACCACTGGCAACGAGGCTTGCCATCTACACCATCAACAGTTGCACTCATGTAATTCCCTCCAGCTTGGTTAGATCATGCTCGCCTTAGGCACTACTGTGCGGAGAAATATATATCCCCATACCAGGCAGTGGCGGATTGCTTACTATTATCGGTATCCGTCATAATCGCCACAGCATCGATATGTGTCGGGTTAATGCCGTGCAGCTTTTTAATATCTTCCAGCACATTGCGCCTTTCAGTCACCCACTGCCCCGAAAGTGCAGCGCCAGATTCCATCGCTATCATCTGACTCTTATCGGTATAGGCATTGGGCCAATTACTGTATTTGGGTTGCTGGCTGGCCCACACATAGCTGATCGCCCGCGTACGCCAGAAGAATACATCACCAGAAATGATCACGTACACGCGAGCGACATAGTCATCGCCCTGTTTACTGGATTCCTTCAATCCATGTAACGGTGCATCCACTTTCCACGACCAGTTCAGGTACGGTGTTCTGGTTAAATCAACCTCCAGCTTGCGGACCAGGCCAGAAGCAGTACCCTGACTAATGGCCTTGATCGCTCGCTGATTATCAATCGTTACCAGTTGATAACTCGTCTTTCTGGAAAAGTATTCCGCTTGCCAGTCATTTAGATTCGGCAATGAAAGTACCGGAACCATCTTTGCATCCGCAAAAATGTTGGTTGTTGATAACAACCAGACTATCGCACCGGGCAATATATATCTAACACCAGCATTCACAACTTAAAGAAATGCTCCAACTTCTGTTAATCCAACCCGGCCACAACATTCGTGACCTAAAGTGACAAACAACTAATTCGCGACAGTGTTATCCAGGAAGTAGTTCTACTGCTACGCTTTCACCAATAAAAGCGCAACAATCACCATCCTGAGACGCTCCTTAATTTCTGCGGAGAGTCCATTGTTTAACCAAACTGGTCCCTTGCTATTTACGCTATCCGCACCCGCTACCCGCTTGTA
>JABURU010000018.1 GCA_014762485.1 Gammaproteobacteria bacterium
AAAGGTAATCCCGTTGTTTTTATGCAAGGCCCCACCTTTAGGGACAATCCATGGGCCTGAAGGTGAGCACTAAAAAGCATCGAAATGCTATTAGATTCAGGCTGGCATAAAAATATTCAGCGCCTGCAACAAGAACTGGAAAAGGGTCTAGCACCCTGCCATGATATGAAGCATGTCAACGATGTCAGAATATTAGGCGCCATCGGAGTAGTCGAAATGAAAGAAGCGGTAAATATGAAAACCATTATGCCGCTATTTGTAGATAATGGAGTCTGGGTACGACCTTTTAACAAGCTTGTCTACGTTATGCCACCATTCATTATGGACAATCAGGACATAAACTCGTTAACAGGTACTGTAGTTTCTGTACTGCACCAAATACAGCAATAGTTGTAAAACGATAATATCTGTATCGTTTTTGTAAAAATACAGAGCATCTATACAGTAGCACTAAAAAGCTCTATATAATCAAAAATCAACGTCAAGGGAACTGATAATGATTGCTATAAAGTATTTTATATCACTTGTTTTACTACTATTACTATCCGGGTGTGCTAACGAAGAACCCAACACCCCCTTACGTATCGCCAGTAGTCCATGGCCTGGTTATGAGCCGCTTTATCTGGCGCGTGATATTAATTACCTGCCTGAAGACACCGCCATATTATTCGAACTGCCCTCTTCCGACATCACAATGGAATCTTTTCGCAATCACTCCACCGATTTAGCAACCTTAACTCTTGACGAAACCCTCGAATTATTACAAGACGGCATCAAGCTAAAAATTCTACTGATAATGGATATATCTAATGGAGGTGATGCTGTCATAGCCAATCCTGAAATAAAAACACTCTCAGATATAAAAAACAAACGTATATCAATGGTAAATATTCCACTGGGCTTATATATGTTAAATCGACTTTTAGAGCATGCCGGCCTGGAGAGAAAAAATGTTAGCGTATTTCCAATGGCAGAAACGAAAATGATGGATTTTTACCTTCAGGATAAAGCAGATGTTTTTATTACTTTTGATCCGGTAAAAACACAACTAGTCCAAAAAGGATTACACGTCTTGTTTGACAGCAGCGATATTCCAAACGAAATATTTGATCTACTGGTTGTCCATGAAGATGTCTACCAACAGCGCAAACAGGACATATGCCATATAGTTCAGCAGTGGTTTAATGTGCTTAGTTATATTGACACCAATCGTTCTGACTCTGCAAAAAGAATCACCCAGCGATTAAGGGTAGATGTTTCTGAGTTTGACAATATGATGTCTGGTATTATTTTGCCTGACAAGGCAGAAAATCGTTCTATGTTGGGTGGTAAATCACCTGGAATATTTACGCCCGCCAACAAACTTATGGATATTATGTTAAAGGAAAAACAATTATCTCATAGGGTCGATATCAGCGCATCAATTGACAGCGATTTTGCAAACTGTTATAGCCAATGAAAATAAGAATTGGTCTATTAATTCCTCTACTTTTAATTGTATCAACATTCGCGAGTAGCATGTTGATATTTAACGACACCATGTCATCATCCAAGCGCAATATACAGGATGATGCAATACGACAGGCACACCTGGATATCAGTCGTTTAAAAAATATCCTTTATAATCTTTTACCAGAGAAAAAATATGCTGAAGCGAAATTAAATTTGTCCGTCATGGCTATGGATACTTCTATAAAGAATCTTTTTTTAGTGGATGAAGACAACATTATTATATTTGCCAATCGCTATCTCTATGAAGGAAAACCCGCTGAAGATGTTTCTACATTTCAGCCAAATAACGCATCCCTAGTTGGTAAGACCAACCAGCCAAAAATATTTTTTCTTCATGACAAAGAATCTACCTTAAAAAGCTATCACCCTGTAATTCTAAGCATTGAAAACTCACAAGGTCTACCAATAAAACGTGTAGGTTCTTTATATAGCGAAATCAGTCTCGATAGAAAATTATATTTAGCCCGTCAGCAGGCCCTTAAACAATCCATAGTATATGGTGGCATTATGGTATCCGTTATCATGATTGTCGCATTAATACTGCACTACATGGTATCTCGGCGTTTATATAAATTTTTTTTTGCTGCAAAAAAACTAGCGCAAGTCAATCTCGAAAGTCGCTCTGACATTAA
>JABURU010000222.1 GCA_014762485.1 Gammaproteobacteria bacterium
AGCTGTGTATAAGAGACGGCTATACCACCGATGATCTGATCATCGCCAAGGAGCTGGAAGACATGGGGTGTGTGGCGGTGATGCCGTTGGGCGCCCCGATCGGTTCTGGTCTGGGTATACGCAACCCTTATAACATCCGTTTTATTATTGAAGAGTTGAAGGTACCGGTGCTGGTGGATGCCGGTGTGGGAACGGCCTCTGATGCGGCGATTGCGATGGAACTGGGTTGCGATGGAGTGTTGATGAATACCGCCATCGCCGCGGCCAGGGATCCGGTACTGATGGCCTCGGCCATGAAAAAGGCCATCGAGGGTGGGCGTGAAGCGTATCTGGCCGGGCGTATGCCGCGTAAGCAATATGCCAGTGCCTCGTCACCGATAGACGGGACATTCTTTTAATACTGCGCCCATAGCATGGGGACTGCAGAGATAGCTTGTCTCTGCATCCCGTGTTACCGCCTTTCTGGATAGAATCACTCATGACTGACCAGCCCATATACCGCCGTATACGCTCCTTTGTTCGTCGCGAGGGGCGTATGACTAGCTCGCAGAAGTACGCGATGGATAAGTTATGGCCAAAATATGGTATCGAGGCAGATGGTCAGCCCATCGACCTGGTGGCCTGTTTCGGGCGTGAAGCGCCAACGGTGGTGGAGATCGGCTTTGGTAATGGCATTGCCATGCTGCATATGGCAAAGCTCCACCCGGAATGGAATTTCATCGGCATCGAGGTGCATCGTCCGGGGGTGGGCGGTCTGATGTTGCGGCTGGAAGAGCAAGGCATCGAAAATGTGCGCCTGATGGCCGAGGATGCAGTGGATATCCTGAAACATCAGATCGCCGATAGCCGCCTGGATAAACTGTTGTTGTTCTTTCCTGATCCATGGCACAAGAAACGTCACCACAAGCGTCGTATTGTCCAGCCGGGGTTCGCCCAGCTGGTACGCAACAAGCTGAAACCTGGCGGTCACTTTCATATGGCCACCGACTGGGAGCCTTATGCCGAGCACATGATGGAAGTGATGAGCGTGGCAGAGGGCTATAGCAACCTGGCCGGTGCGGGTCAGTTTATTGAAGCGCCTGAGTACCGTCCCGAGACCAAGTTTGAGCTACGTGGTCGACGCCTGGGTCATGGTGTATGGGATCTAATATTTATTAAGGACTAAACGCCTTTTAATAATGCCAGGCTGGTTTGTGTATTCATCATCTCTTCCGTTTCCAGCGCGGTATAGATGTTTTGTAAAAAAGGCACGTCATGTTCGACGGAGCGTGAAAACAGGGTAAAGATCTCTATCGCCAGCTCTTCGATGATCTTCTGTAATACCTCTTCTTCCCCTTCTTGATGTTCCAGGCACCAGCGATAAATAGAGGGGTGGCTATATAACAAAAAGCGTAACATTGCTTGCCTTACTACCAGCATCTGCGTATAGACAAAGGGATCAGGGAAGCGAATAAACCATTCACGGTTTAGACAGTTTTGCATGTGACGGTTCAGGTAGTCTTCTATTTGCTGCTTGGCGGCCAGTCGAATCACTGACTTGCGATGTACATAGGCATGATAGAGTGGCTCGATCTCGGCCTTAAATGGGTCCTGTTCTATATCATCCTGGTAGCTATTGATGATATCTCTGATATAAGGCGTTAATGGTTCATCCTGATAATGTTGAGTACGTATGGAAAAGATGGACTGGATGGTAATAAGACCTGATAGCTCATGATCTTCAAACCGATCATATGTAGAGAGTAAATTTTCTACCAACTGAGCATTACCTAAGCGTGTCATTTCATTATCGATTAAGCCGGCTATATCTTCATCATTGTCCAAATGATAATACTGGCTTAAACGATGACTAAAATAACATAGTAAGTAATAACGCTCTTTAGTGGTCAGACTGGATTGCTGAGCAAGCTGTAAGAACTGCGCACGTACCCTGGCAAAGTGCTGTTGATAGACCGTAGTACTCTGACTATCCAGCACCTGGATAATAGGCAGGTCATGCAGCCTGGGTAAGATATTTTTATCAACAGCTTGTAGTGTTTCGTCTTCATTGGCGGTTAGGCAAAGACGAGTAACCTCTGGGCATGAGAGTGCGCCAGTCATTTCGATTTGTTGGTCTAGTTCATATAACACCCGTGGATAAAAGGTACAGGTATTATTCAATATATCGATGCCTCCCAGTCCATGAATATCACACATGCGTTGTTCATTTAGGAACGGACAGAAACCTTCGGTATTCATGTGAATTGAGGCGTAATGTTTTGGATTGGACGGACTATCGTTAGGAATGAGCCCAGACTTAACTTTTTCGTTTAGCAGTGGATGTTTCTGGGCCAGGCGAATAACAGCATCGTAATGAAAGCGATCGACTTGTACCGACCAGTTTTTACAGCAGGTGTGTAGACAATCACTCCCCAGACAGTGAAAGTCATTCATATATGCGCTGCTAATTATTTTCAATTGCGTATGCCGTATTTTATTGTTTCTCCCTTGTTATCGGATGAAAACCGATCTCTTGAAGAATTAATTTGAATACGGGTGTAATTGTGTAAAAAAGGTGATCACGAATCCTTGGCGTAGACATAAGGAAGCAGTAGAATCTGCCCGCGACAAAGGGCTGTAATGAGTGGGAAGCTAATGATTTGTGCGATTTATCGAAGCGAAAGCAAAACGGATACCTATGTGTACGTGCTAAAGCAGGAAGACGAAGAGATGAACCTGGATGTGATCCCGGAAGCGGTGCGCAAGCCTCTGGGTAGACTGACTCATACTATGGATCTGGATCTAAGTGCCCGCGACAAGCTTTCCCGTGTCAATATTGAGGCGGTAAAGCAGGGTCTGCAGGAGCAGGGCCTTTATATTCAAATGCCCCCCGGCCCTGAAGAACTGGCGGCACTGGATAAAACCCTGTCCAATATGTAATTTGTCTTATGAAACTAAAGGTTAATTAGCCAACATTGTTATATTTTGGCAAATTTTGATAACTCGATAGCCTTATCGTTTTGTTAGCCGTTTATACTTTTCACTCTGTGAAAGGTATTTCTAGTGTCTGACATTGACGGTCAAAAAGTAAAACAAAAGCCCTCCATTCTGGTTAAGCTTAATCGCAGCATGATGCTGGCCCTGTTGCTGCTCATATTTCTAATGGCGGATGTGATCTTTTATATCGCCGATAATTCCAAAACACATAATGCGCAAATCCAGCGCACCATTGCTCAGGGGGTATCCCATGTGCTGGATGGCAAGCTGGAAACGTATCAAAAGCTCGTTCAAAAGTTCGCCAGTCAAAATGAGGTGAAATGGATCCTCAGCGGTAACAATGTGAATGAGGCCGTGTTGTGGTCGCAGAAACATAAACGGTTTCTTCCGGATGTGATCGGCCTGGCCCTGGTCGATACCAATAGCCAGGTGATGGGGAACATGGGTGAGTTACGTGTTGGGCAGGCGTGTCAGGAAGACATCGCGGCCTTTACTCAAGGCAGTATCCCTCATCTACATGATATCCATAATGATCATCCACCGTTGATACATTTTGATGTGATGACCAGAGTTTTAGACGATGACGACAGCGTGATGGGTGTTGTCTTTGCCAGTTTTTCGACCCAGTTGATTCAAGATGCATTAGATAATATGGATGATATACCTGGCCTAATACGTGTTTATGATCAAAACGGCCGCATTATTGCCTCTAATAATATGGTTGCACAGGAAGACTGGTTAAGTACACGCTTGCCGATAGCGCATACTAGTTGGCAACTGGAGTTATTATCGCCGCCCTCTGGCTTGGCATCGGACTTTGCCGCGGTATTTATTTTGATCCTAGTTACTTTTATTACACTATCATTAACACTAATCTACTTTGTTCGTCGCTGGATAGGGCGTTTACTGGGTGAGCTGATCAATATCCGTGGGCATCTCTATGCCGTGTTATCTCGAGATGAAAGTTATGTACCCAAAGAACCCCGATATAAAGAAACGGAAACCATACTGCCCGCTATATACGGTATTTCCGGTGCTATTCAATATCGTCAACAGCACCTGGCACGCGAACTGGAAACAGATTCATTAACCGGGTTAAAGAATCGTCGCTTCCTTGATAATCACCTATATGAAGTGCAGGGGGCATTGCGCCCTGAAGATATAAACTACCTGGTGTATCTCGATCTGGATCACTTCAAAGAGTGTAATGATCGCTATGGTCATGCCCAGGGAGACCGGGTGTTACAAACATTGGCCTCATGCCTGTCTCGCCATTCACGACAGGATGATGTGTTGGTTCGCCTGGGGGGAGATGAGTTTGTTGCGATCCTAAAAGGCGTAAAGGAAGAGGCATTAAAGGCCTGGTATGAACGTATCGCCGATAGCTTCAATCAGCGTCAGAAAGAACAGGGCCTGTGCAGTGGCCTTTGCACCATCAGTGCCGGCGCGATGTTATTAAATAATGAGTTGATGGATATTCACTTGTTAAAAAAGAAGGCCGATGATGCCCTCTACCTGGCCAAGAACACCGGTCGTGGTCGCCTGGTTATATATACTGAGACTGAAGCTGAGTTAGAGCACCCAGGCCAATACAAAGAACAGGCTAAAGATGCTTAACAGGTTCGCGATAAAAACGATCGAGGCCACCCTTTTCGGTTCCTGGTTATACTTTTCGGCCACCATGTAGTTCAGTACCGCCGGTGGTAATGCCGCAAAGACAAACAGGTAAGCAAACTGTACTGGTGATAGCTCTATCCACAGTGTTACCAGCCAGGCCATCACCAGTCCACTTAAGGGGGATAACACAGCGCCCCACAGGCCTAGTTTCCAGTCCGAAAAATCGGCATCCACCATGCGCACCCCTAGGGTAAATAGCATCAGTGGGATGGCAATTTGCCCCACCATTTCCACCGGTACCGCAATCACCTTGGGTACCGAAATCGCCATCAGGCTGACGGCAATGCCGGCGATACTGGCAAGGATCATCGGGGTGCGCAATAAACCAATAATGCCAGCCCGGTGATTTACCATGTACATCCCCACGGTAAAGTGCAGTGTGTTCTCTACCAGGAATAGCACGATGGCGGCTGGCAGTGCCTGTTCTCCAAAGGCCAGTAACAGGATAGGGATACCCATGTTACCGCTGTTGGTAAACATCATCGGTGGCACAAAGGTTTTCCACGATACCTTAATGAGACGAAGAAATGGCAGCACCAACAGGCCAGAGCCCAGTACGACCACCAGCGCGGATAACGCCAGCATCTGGTATTCGGCAATCTGGAAGCCCTTGGCCGATAGGGCACTAAATATAAGCGCCGGAGTGAAGATATCCATGTTCAGGCGATTAGAGGTATCGATGTCGGTGTGGAATTTGCGACCATAGGCAAAGCCCAGGGCGACGATCAGGAATACCGGCAGGATAGTCTCAAGAACAGGGATAAAATTCATTGTTTGGCCATAAGATTTCGATCTGCCTATTAGAGCGAGTTTTACCTCCCCGGATCAATGATAAATGATTACACTAGATGAAAATGCCTGCCTATTGGTTAGGCCATAACCAGGCGGCACCACGCACGCCACTGGAGTCGCCGTGAAGGTTCTCTACCAGGCGTGTATCCACCCGATCAGAAAAGATATATTTTGACCACAGCTTCGGTACATTCTGGTAGAGGCGTGAAATGTTTGAAAGCCCCCCTCCCAGCACGATGACATTCGGATCGAGGATGTTAATCACCGATGCCAGGCTGCGTGCCAGCCGATCTTCGTATCGCTCCAGCGATTTTGTCGCCGCGGCATCACCCTGTTCTGACAGAGTGACAATCTCCTTTGCACTTAACGATTTGCCAAAGCGTGCATGATGAGCGGCACTCAGGCCGGGGCCGGATAGCCAGGTTTCTATGCAACCAAAGCGGCCGCAATAACAGTCGCTTTGTTGTTCACTGGTGTCGGGCCATGGCAGGGGGTTATGTCCCCATTCTCCGGCTATGGCATTGGGCCCGGTTAGTGGTTGCCCGTTTATGACAATGCCACCTCCCACACCAGTACCTAGGATCACACCAAATACAACATTGGCATGAGCTGCTGCACCATCTATGGCTTCGGATACGGCAAAGCAGTTGGCATCATTGCTAATGCGTACCGGGCGAGATAAAGCTTGCTGTAGATCCTTGTCTAACGGCTGACCAATCAGGCAGGTGGAGTTGGCATTCTTAACCACACCGCTGGCCGGTGAGAGGGCACCAGGAATGCCGATGCCGACGCTGCCCTGTTTGCCTAGTAACTGTTCGGTTGTGGAGACCAGCTCATAAATGGTCTGTACGGTAGCGCGATAATCCCCTGCCGGTGTGGCAGTACGCTGTCGATGCAGGATTTGGCCCTGAGCATCCAGTGCAATGATTTCAATCTTGGTGCCACCTAAATCAATACCAATACGCATGTCATCCTCAAACAAAAGCGTGTGTTAATCGTGCAAGGTATGGCTATTGAAATACATTTGTTGGATCTCGGCCAGCCCTTGCCAGGACATAAGCTTGCTTTGCATGCCACAGAGCAGATGGCCGGCCTGTAACTATTCTCTCCATGCCCAGGTGGATGTTTTTAAAAATGACCAAAGGGGTTGATATATATTCATTACAGGGTTGGTAAGCATTAACTTTTGTTCAGTCAACCGTTTCCATGGTGCGGTTAAAAGCCAGATAAATGAAAATTTATTTATTAAATTCAAGTGGTTAGCGAGGTTGGAGACTTGTGGGCCCAGATTCTATACAATACGCGCAAAATTAAAAACAGAATTTATAAAATTTTGAAGCTATATAGGGAGTTTTCATGTCTGCGAAGCATCCAATTATCGCAGTGACCGGCTCGTCTGGCGCTGGCACAACGACTGTTAAACGTGCTTTTGAGCACATCTTTTTCCGTGAGAAGTTAAACCCGTTGGTGATAGAAGGTGACAGCTATCATCGTTTTGATCGCGCAGCGATGAAAGAACAGATGGCGAAAGAGGCCGAGCAGGGCAATAATTTCTTCAGTCACTTCGGCGAGGATGCCAACGAGTTTGGCAAGCTGGAGGAGACGTTTAAAACCTATGCCGAGACCGGCAAATGTAAGCGCCGTTACTACCTGCATTCAGATGAGGAAGCCGCTGAGCACAATGCCCGTCTAAGTACCTCGTTAACCCCGGGTCAGTTCACCCCCTGGGAAGACATTACTGAACAGACGGACTTGCTGTTTTATGAGGGTCTGCATGGCCTGGCGAAGACGGATAACCATGATGTCTCCCAGCATGTAGATCTGGGTGTGGGCGTGGTGCCTATCGTTAACCTGGAGTGGATCCAGAAGATCTTCCGTGACAATGCTGAGCGCGGTTATGATGCGGAGGTGATCGTCGATACCATTCTGCGTCGTATGCCAGATTACATTACCCACATTACCCCGCAGTTCTCTCGTACGGATGTGAACTTCCAGCGTGTGGCAACCGTGGATACCTCGAACCCGTTCATCGCCCGTGATATTCCTACTCCGGATGAAAGCTTTATCGTTATTCGTTTCCGTAACCCGAAGAAGTTTGGTGTCGATTTCCCGTTCCTGTTGAACATGATCCCCGACTCTTTCATGTCACGTCGTAACACCCTGGTGGTGCCCGGTGGCAAGATGGGATTTGCGATGGAGCTGATCCTCGGTCCAAAGATCGAACAGATGCTGGAAAATATGCGATAAAAAATTCGCAAATATCGCAAAGAGGCCGGTTTTTTACCGGCCTTTTTTATTTTAAGTCCTAAATATTTCTGTTTGGCGGAGGATAAATAGGTATAAGCTATCAGACATAATAAAAGACTAGAGATGGACACTCAGCGTCATGCGGGAATCAAGCATTTTCTTTCATAGGCTAACGCCTTTGAGAATTCTTCTGGGTAGTGCTTTTGTGGCAGCGGCCCTGGTGGTAGTAGGGGTACTATTTCTTACTCGCCAGCCATGGTTAGGCCTGCACCTTGAGCCAACGGCTTCGGGCAAAGGTCTACAGATTATCCAGGTGGATAGTCGTAGCCCACTTTATAATCGCCTCTACCAGGACCATGTCATTACAGCCACGCGGTTGGGTAAAGCTAAGGTCATGCTTGGTAAGGATTCAATCCAGTCCCTGCCACATTTTTCTCATCACGATTACCTGGGCATGCAGCAATACCTCGCTCACCAGGGCAAGTTACAGCAATCATTGCAGCAAGACAGGGTTGGCGTGCTTGATCAGGGCGACCAATTATACTGGGTACGTCTGCATAAAGAACGCCCGATAGACAGTTTGCCGGTGCGCTTTTGGGCATACAGCGTGCTGGGTGTGCTGGGTTTTATGTTAGGTGTGGGGATATGGTCACGTAACCGGGGGCGAACACAAGCGCGCGTGACGGTATTAACCGGTCTTGCGCTATTGCTATACAGCGTGAGCTCAGCGGTACTTTCCAGCCGTGGTTTATACCTGCCGATGGAGTCGTTAAACAAGCTGCTCCTGATACAACGCGGCAGCATGTATATCTTTATCTACCTAGTTATTGCCGTGCTGGCCCTGGCACCAAGAGGCACACAGAATGGCCGTATAGTGCTGTATGCGGCAGGTGTTATCACCTTTTTATGGATGAACGATGTTTATCAAATCATTCAATGGATGGGGCATACACATGTGGTGCCTGTATTTATTGCGCTAGTTACCGGTGCGGTGATAGCCGCACGTCAATGGCGACTGAGCCTGGACTGGCCAGAGCAGCATGCAAACTACAAGTGGTTGCTACTATGCCTGGTGATTTCACTAGGCTTTGGTTTGCTCGTACATCTGTTGCCGACTATCTATCATCAGAGTTCGGCGATGAATCTGTGGGTTTGGACCGGGATATTTTTCTTCATCTATCTTGGCCTGTTAATGGGTATGTATGGCGAGCGCCGCTTTAACATCGAACGCTGGTGGCTAGAGACCTTGGCCTGGTTTACAGGCGGCCTGTTCGTCATTGGTCTGGATGCCGCACTGGTCTATCTTCTGCAGTTGAGTCCGGACACGGCTCTAGGTATAGCTGTATTGGCGATAGGCTGGGCTTATTTACCCGCCAGGCACTGGTTTTGGCGTCGGGTAGTGCGTGGTGAGCGCAAAGGGATGGAGGAGTACTTGCCAGTAGTACTGGAGACCTTGCTAAGTGAAGAGCGCAGGGTGGATCTGTCGGCACAATGGCGCGAGCTTCTACATAAAATTTTTGAGCCCATGCAGATCACCATCATGGATAAAGCCAGTCATCGTGTTGCTATACAGCAGAGCGGCTTGGCGATGCATGTGCCTTCAGTACATGGCGACAGAACAATAGAGCTCTCATGGAGAAAGCGAGGGGCAAAGCTATTTACCCTCGCCGATGCAAGGTTGGCAGAGTCACTCTTGCGCCTGTTTAGAAATCGGGATTCGGTAACTGGTCTACCAAACAAAAATGTATTGATCGACAGGATCAGACAATCACAATCAAAACAGCGTAACTGGTCATTGGTATTTATTCGTATGAAACGAATGAAAAGTATCATGAACCTGATTGGTAGTGATGCAGGCGAGGATGTATTAAAGCAGATCCCTAAACGACTACAGCGAGCAGTAAAACGTACCAATGTATATCTTGAGAATTCTATTGCTTATATAGGGAATGGAGAGTTTGCCATCTTTTTGCCTGGCTATAAATCTGAACGAGCCATGCCCATTGTTGAAAGCATAGCTGATGAGCTGAGGCTGGGGATGAGAACGGGTGAGCATACGATAGATTTATCCGCATTTATGGGGATAGCCAGTTATCCAGAACATGGTGGTGATGCGGAAGTTCTATTACAAAACGCGGAAACAGCGATGTTGGTATCAAAGGAATCAGGCAAAGAATACGCTGTTTATAATAGTGAATTTGAAGAGATAAGCATGCGCAAGATGGCTATTTCAAATGGACTGCGTCGTGCTATAGGAAGAGAATTACTATTACATTATCAACCCAAGCTAGAGCTTAATAGTAATCGCATCTGTTCAGTGGAAGCACTGGTACGTTGGAAGCATCGTACTTTGGGTATGATATCGCCGACCGAGTTTATCCCGCTTGCGGAACAGAATAGTGCCATCAAGCCATTAACTTATTGGGCATTAGATTATGCGCTACAACAATGCGCAGACTGGCATCATATGGGTAAAGAGATGGGTGTGGCAGTAAATATATCAGTTCAGAGCTTGCAGGATAAAGGCTTTACAGATCATGTATTGGGCACAATCCATAAATATGGATTAAGCCCTGAGTCATTAATTTTAGAAATCACTGAAAATGAGTTAATGGTTGAAACCAGTGATGCTAACAATACCCTTAAGACATTAAGTCAGGAAGGCGTACGATTATCGATAGATGATTTTGGTACAGGCTACTCATCTTTTTCTTATTTAAAGCGTATGCCTATAAGTGAGCTAAAGATAGATCAGTCACTTATTAAGAATATAGCGATTGACCAGGAAGATGCTTCTATTGTGAAGGCTATAATTAATTTGTCACATACTCTGGGTTTAAGGGTTGTTTCAGAAGGTGTGGAAGATCAACGAACATTACAAATGCTAACTACCCTGGGTACAGATATGGTGCAGGGTTATTATATTCATAAACCCATTGCTTCGGACGAGTTAAATCAATGGTTGAATACCTGGGAAGGTATGGCTGCAACACCAACATTTAAGCCTTTGCCCAAACCTCAATTTCACCCAAATGGGTGATTTAAAGTTACAACCAAACCGCTATGATTGTTACAGCTTAAGCGGAATAGTGAATGGATTTACAAGCGATTATTCCACTTTGCTCATCTCCCAGGAGATGATAAAAGGATGTAAAAGCTCGCCCAATATGGGCTAACTGCTTGAGCTACTTACTTTTGTTATCCCGCAAACCGTGCTTGCCCCGTTCATTGAACGGGGTATTTTTTTGCCTGTAAGAAATTCGCTAAATATCTTGTAGGTTATATCCTACAGGCTTAGACTCAAACTAATATGGAGTGTTTCCACATGAGCAATCTACGGTTTGTATTGTTGTATATATTTAGTGATAAAAATGCATATTAACTCAATTGCTCATATTGTCTTAACGGTTACAGTATCTAACAAAACAACTAATTTTTAATATCAACATGCCAGGTATGCAGAAACACACCTTTGCTAATAATCGCGCCGCCTTGGTGTTTGGGAAACAAAAAATAAACCTTCATCAGTATGGGAATGAATTTGAACCCAAAGCAACTTTGCCTACACCAGGTTCGATGGATATGTGTCTCTTAACAGCGCTAAATCTTGATGACGTGATTGCGCATGTAAAAGTTTGTGGAGTGACGATAGAAGCTGAGCAGTAACCCCTTCGGGTGCTCAGGGAGATATTATGTTGATATATTCGCGATCCCGATGGTAACCAGATCGAGATCGCGAACCAGTTATACATCAGCTTTTTACTTCTGCCCACAGGTCATGGGCATCGGCCGCGACGATATCCACTTCGATAAAGTCACCGACATCTATGGATTCATCATCGGTGCTGACAAAGACAATGCCATCGATCTCTGGGGCGTCAGCCTTGCTACGGGCTATGACACCATCTTCGGCAAGATCATCCACCAGCACGGTCATCGTTTGGCCAATCTTATCCTGTAACTTATCGGCACTAATAGCGGCCTGCACCTCCATAAAGCGCTCCAGACGCTCTTCCTGTACCTCGGGGGGAACATGGTTGCCCAGTGCGTTGGCCACGGCGCCTTCGACCGGTGAGTAGGCAAAGGCACCAACGCGGTTCAGACGGGCCTCTTTGAGGAAGTCGAGCATCTCCTCAAACTGTGCCTCGGTTTCACCGGGGAAGCCGACGATAAAGGTGGAGCGCAGAGTGATGTCGGGGCAGACATCACGCCAGCCTTCGATACGGCGTAAAACGTTTTCGGCATTGGCCAGACGCTTCATCGCCTTCAAGACTG
>JABURU010000188.1 GCA_014762485.1 Gammaproteobacteria bacterium
TGTCCGAGCTGACCGCCCGCAACAATGCCTCCCTGAGCACCCTGGTTAACAAGCACGGTGTTATCTTGAAGAAGTTCCCAGACAAGGTTCTGAAGGAAATCAAGAAGACCTCCGACCAGGTAGTTGCCGAAGTGGCGAAGAAAGATGCAGCGACTCAGAAGGTGTACAACTCGTACATCAAGTTCCGCGACGAAGCGATGGCTTGGCACGATGTGTCCGAGCGTGCTTACCTGAACGCGCGTGCGCTGTAATTCGACCTTTTAGGTTGGATAGAAAAAGGCGGTGTTATCACCGCCTTTTTTATGTCTGGGAGGAAGTGGTGTCTAGTGGGGTAAGCTCGATCCAGAATGTGGTGCCTTCCCCGACGTGGCTATCCACATGAATGGTACCACCCATCAACTCCACCAGGTGCTTGGTGATCACCAGGCCTATACCGGTGCCCTCTATTGCGTAATCATTGTTCAGGCGGGTGAATGGCTGGAATAGCTGACCGATTTCTTCTTCTGACAACCCTAGCCCGGTATCCTGGATATAAAATCGGTAACGACCATTTTCTACCCCGCAGTGAATATCCACAGAGCCCTGTGGGCGGTTATATTTGATCGCATTGGAAATCAGGTTCAGCAAGATCTGTTTTAACCGGGTTGGATCGGCATTGACATAATGCTCCTCCGGTGAACATTTACAACTCAGCATAATCTCACTTTGGTCAGCCAATGGCTGCATCATGGTGACGCACTCGCTTAGTAATTTATTGGCCGGTGTACCTGTTAGTTTTATCTCCAGCTCACCCTGCTCGATGCGAGAAAGATCAAGAATGTCCTCTATTAACGAGGTAAGGTGATCACCGGCCTTTAACATCTCGTTTAGGGAAAAGTGTTGCTGCTCGGTCAGGTTATCATCCAGGTTTAATAGCTGGGAGAAACCAAGGATGGCATTAAGCGGCGTACGCAACTCGTGGCTCATGCGAGACAAAAACTGGTTCTTGGACTGGTTGGCCTGCTCGGCCTGCTCTTTGGCCAGTACCAGTTGCGCCTCAAACTCCTTACGCTCGGTGATATCCTGCACCGTACCCATGAGTTTTAGTGGCTGGCCCTGACCATCTAGCTTGGCGATGGCCTCTTCATGTACCCAGCGTACATCCCCGTTGGTGAGGAGGATGCGGTGATCGATGCTATGCTTCTTACCCTTGGTAAAGGCATCGTCCACTGAATGCTTAATGCGTTCAACATCATCTGGATGCAATGAGGCAAGAAAACGTTCGTAGGTGGGTTCTATGCTTCCGGGCTTGTAGCCAAAGATACGGTAGATTTCGTCAGACCACTTTAACTGGCCGGAATCAACATCCCAGGACCAGTGGCCGATCTTGCCGACATATTGCGCTTCGTTTAAGTGGAACTCATGATCATCCCGAGCCACTTCCGCTTCTTTAAGTGTAGTGATATCACGAGCCACCCCTAGCATGTTTAAAGGCTTGCCATGGGTATCGCGAATCACATCACCGGTCTCCTGAAGCCAGCGTACAGTGCCATCTGGCCAGATGACACGGTGCTCTATGTCATAGCGTTCACCCGTTTGCAATGATGTATTTATTGCCGCCATTACTGTGTCACGGTCGTCAGGGTGTATGGCATTTATAAAGGCATCAAACGAGGTATCAATCTCGCCGGGTTCGTAGCCAATAAGTACTGGGATCATATCTGACCAGTGCAGCGCATCGGTCTGGACATTCCAGTCCCAGATGCCGATTTCAGCAAATTGAATAGCACGGCGCATACGATCTTCGCTATAACGCAACTCATTTTGTGCCGCGGTCAAGTGCTCAATATTACGAATAATGGCAATAAAGCAGTGTCGGTCATCGGTTTTCGTTTCACTTAGGGAGATGTCGATCGCGATCTCATGTCCATCTTTGTGCAAGGCCACTACCTTGCGGCCTATACCGACGACGCGCTTGGTGCCTTCGGTAAAAAAGCGCTTCATGTAATCGTCATGAAAATGGGCATCAACACTGTTCATCAGTATATTGATGCGTTGGCCAACCAGCTCTTTTCGGCTATAGCCAAACATATCCAGTGCGGCCTGATTCACCGCCTGTATGGTAGCCGCATCATCGGTCAGTAGGATTGCATCGGAAGCGTGTTCAAATACCGCTTTATATTGTTCTTCTGCCAAACTGGCCATCGGATATATCCATAAATACTGAATGGTGAAGATTAGCAAAATTCATAACATATAGGGGGGGCTATTGTTACAACATTTTTAATTGTGATGGATTGTGACGCTCTTGGCATGAAAGAATTGATATAGTTCGTTATCGAAATGATAAATGACGGCCAATAATGAATATAGAGCTACAAGATTTAAACGTCATCCTGGTTGAGCCATCTGTTTCCCAGCAAAAAATGATCACCCGTTTTCTGCAGGCGCAGGGGGTGTCGAAGATCAGTTATTACACCGAAGGCAGTAATGCACTGGATGCCATTTACCGTGATCCACCTGATCTGGTGATTAGCACCTTATATATGGCCGATATGACGGGCACCGATCTCATACACAGTATCCGCCTGGATCCGGAGCTGGAAAATATAGTCTTTATGCTCATTTCCAGCGAGACGCGTATGCAGGCACTGGATCCCATTCGTCAGGCCGGGGCGGTGGCGATATTGCCCAAACCGTTTTCCGAGACACAGTTGCGGGCGGCCTTATATTCTACCCTTGAGTTGATCGATCCCCAGGAACTGAAGCTGGAAGATCTGGTGGCGGAAGAGTTAACCGTCTTAATCGTGGATGACAGTCGTATGGCGAGAAAGCATATTCGCCGGGTACTGGAAAGTATGGGGATAGAAAAGATCGAAGAGGCCGATGATGGCAGCGCGGCTATCCCGATGCTGCAGGAAAACTATTATGATCTCGTGGTCACCGACTATAACATGCCGGAAATGGACGGCGATAAACTGGTAGAGCACATACGCAAGAATAGTAACCAGGCTAGTGTGCCGGTGCTGATGGTGACCAGTGAGGAGAATGATGTACGTTTGGCCGCAGCCCGCCAGTCGGGTGTTTCGGCGTTGGCCGATAAACCATTTGAACCAGGAAATATTCGGGCCTTGATCACGCAGCTATTATCGGAAAACCTGTAATCATAAAAAATGAGATGGGTAAACAAAAAAACGGGGTGCTCAGCACCCCGTTTTTTGTTATCGCGTTAACTGTCGAAGATAACCGATGGTAGCCAGGTGGCCATCTCTGGCCAGATGGACAGGGCCACCAGGGCCAGCAACTGAATAATAATGAAGGGGATAACGCCCCTGTAGATCTGTGGCGTTGTGATCTCCTTCGGCGCCACCCCTCGTAAGTAGAAGAGCGCAAAGCCAAACGGTGGTGTCAGGAACGAAGTCTGCAGGTTAATCGCGATCATGACACCCAGCCAGACCGGATCCAGTCCCATGGCTAGCAGTACCGGCGCAACGATGGGGACCACGACAAAGGTGATCTCGATGAAGTCGAGAATGAAGCCTAACAGGAACATGATCAGCATTACGATGATCATCGCGCCCATTACGCCACCTGGCAGATCGGTCAATAAGTGCTCAATCGCCTCGTCCCCACCAAAGCCGCGGAAAACCAGTGAGAAGATAGAGGCACCAATGAGGATCATGAAGACCATACCAGTGATCTTGGTGGTGGAGGTCATCACCTCCTTGAGGATGGTGACATTAAACTGGCGTTGGCTTATCGCCAGCAAGATTGCACCGACCGCACCGACCGAGGCCGCTTCCGTGGGTGTGGCCACACCCAGTAGAATTGAACCCAGTACCGCTACGATCAACAGCAGGGGCGGAATTAGTACTTTTACCGCACGCACCATCAATTCGCCCATGTTATCGGCACGATCTTCTTTTGGAATCGCTGGAACGGAATCGGGTTTAATAAAAGCCAGTAGAATCAGGTAGCCAATATACATACCAACCAGTAGCAGGCCAGGGAGCAGGGCGCCGGCAAACAGGTCACCTACCGATACGGTTTCAGGTGAGAAGATCCCCTGGTTTAACTGTGCCTGTTGATAGGCGGATGACAGTACATCACCGAGCAAGACCAGTACGATAGAGGGCGGAATAATTTGTCCGAGGGTACCAGAAGCACAGATGGTACCGGTGGCCACCTCGGGACTGTAACCGCGTCGCAACATGGTGGGCAGTGATAGCAGGCCCATGGTTACTACGGTTGCGCCGACGATACCGGTAGAGGCGGCTAACAGCATGCCGACGATAGTGACCGAGATACCCAGGCCACCTCGCATCGGGCCAAACAACTGTGCCATGGTGTCCAGTAGTTGTTCGGCGACCTTGGAGCGCTCCAGCATCACCCCCATAAAGACAAACAGCGGAACCGCGATCAATGTGACGTTGGTGGTGATACCGTTCAGGCGCTCGGGCGTCAGATTAAGCAGGGTGCTATCAAAAATACCCAACAGGGTGCCAAAGAAGGCAAAGATCAGTGCCGTGCCACCGAGGGCAATGGCGACCGGGTAACCGGTCAGCAGGATCAGACCAACGCCCAGGAACATTAATAGTGCGAAATACTCCATTTATTTAATCTCCCCGGCGTGGTGGTGTTCAGGCTCCGGCTCTATGCCGTTTAGGAAAAGGGCGTTATGAATGATTTGTGCAATGCCCTGAATGATCATCAAGATGGGCATCGCCACGATGGTGGACTTCAACACAAAGAAGCCGGGCATCCCACCCGCTTCGGAAGATTCTTCCAGCAGCGACCAGGAGGTAGCAACGTACTCCCAACTCACATAGAGGATAAAAAACATCATCGGCATCAGCAGGAAACAGGTACCGGCAATGTCGATCCACGCTCGTGTGCGCTTGGCACAGTTCAGGTAAAAGATATCCACGCGAACATGGCCATCATGTTTCAAGGTATAGGCGGCACCCAGCATGAAGACAAAGGCGTGCATAAAGGTGATAGATTCCTGCATGGCTATCCAGCCCATGTTGAACATGTATCGCAGTATGACGACCAGGAACGTGACGGCGACCATGGTGACGGTTAGCCAGGAAATGGCCGTGCCGACACGCTCGTTTGTCGCATCACACAGCCGAGCTAGCGACTGTAGACGAGAGACAGATTGGTTAGAGAGAGGCATGTGAATATCCCGAGGTTATATATATGGGAAGCGTACTGATATTAGTTAGTGAGGACAAGTCGACCGTTTTCACGATAAAGGATGCAATTTGTACACTTTATGACGGGAATATCAAAAAAAGCGTTAAAAGAGGCTAATCATGCTTGACGCGGAGTAAAGGATGGCAATGTTTATGCACAGCATCTAAAAAATCAATAAGTTATGTCCACAATGTAAATAATAGTCACAATCTTATCCCATGAATTATGTATAACTCGTTGAAATATATACAAATAATCATATCGACTAAATTGTGACCAATTTAACAAAATGGCAATGGTGATGCGGGCTAGCGCGCCATATACGCATTCTTTCCACAAACTTATCCACAGCTAATGTGGATAAATTTCAGGCCTGAAAAACTCACCCATTTGGGTGAGTTTGAGCAAAATAAATGGCGCATTTTTGTGATTTATCTCACTTTGGCCACAGGCTACGTAGTAAAGGCTCATTTTCTCTATATTGTTGCAACCTACACATAAACTCGTTTGGATCCTTATTCAGGATCATCTGCTGCTCATTATCACGTCGTGGACTTCGAGTTGTGGCCTCCAGGCGAGACAGCCAGAAGCGCAGCGCGGCCCGTCGCAGTAACACCGGCCAGGCCCCTCGCTCTATCTGCGTCAGAGGTCGGTGCTGGTGATAGCTGGTTAACAGGGCCTGGGCCCTGGTTTTATCTGGCAGGCCGTGTGGATTAATACACCAGTCACTGATGGCGATCGCCAGGTCGTATAGCCATGGTCCATTACAGGCGGCATACAGATCCAGAATGGCACTGATCTGCTCCCCCTGGAACAGCACGTTATCGCGAAACAGATCGGCATGGATGATGCCCTGGGGGAGATCTTTTAACTGGTAAAGCGATTGAAAGCGGATCTCATCGTTTAGCAGTGTTTGCTGTTCGGTAGCCAAATTTGGCGCCAGGGCCTTTGCCGTCGTTTTCCACCAGGTGTCATTTCGCGGGTTGCTTCGGTGTGATTGAAAATCCTGGGTAGACAGGTGCAGGCGCGCCAGGCTAGCCCCTAGCTCTTTGCACTGTTGCACGGAAGGCCGCTCAATGACGCTGCCAGGAAGCAAGGTAATTAATGCCGCCGGCTTGTCATGCAGTTCTGAAAACAGTCGGTCTTGCCGATCCGATAAAGGTAGGGGCACAGGCAGGCCATGATCATGCAGGTGTTGCATTAACTGTAGAAAAAAAGGTAGCTGCTGGGCATTGATGGTTTCAAACAGGGTCAGGATGTAGGTGTGAGGCTGACCATTTTGCTGCACGCTGACACGGTAGTTGGTATTTTCCATCCCCGCCTCTATGCCTTCCAGGCTAGTGGCTTGCGGTAAACCATAACGGGATAAAAAACGGCCGAGGGAGTCGGCCGTGATCGCGGTATATACAGACATGGACTTAGTTTACCAACTATGTAGTATCCACTGCACCAAATCCAGGGAGCCATTGCCATCACTATCGACGAGAAAGTAGGGGCGGCCTTTTTTCGGGATAATCATGACCTTGTATACCTGGCCTCCGGGGGTGCGATATTCGTGCATCGTCGTGTCTTCGCCAGCGCGAATGGTGATGGTGCCCTGTGGGATATTGCCCTCTTTTACCTCGGGGCGTTCATTTTCTGCATAAACCGACGGGCTTATGAGCAGTATGCCTAGTAGTAATGTAATGAGCTTCATAATTATGTCCTTGTCGGTTATAAATCCAGCAGAATCTCTGCCTCTTCGGCAGAGGGTTCAAACCCTCTGGACTCATAGTGATTAAATATAGCGTTAACCACTTCCATTGGCTCATCAATGATCTGTATCAGATCCATGTCTTCCGGGTTGATCACGCCCTCTTCCACCAGTGTCTGCTGAAACCATGCCAGCAGGCCATGCCAGAATGGCGAGTGCACCAGGATGATAGGGATACGGCGGGTTTTCTTCGTCTGCACCAGGGTGAGGATCTCGGCCAGCTCGTCCAGCGTGCCGAAGCCGCCGGGCATCACCACGTAAGCGGCGGCGTATTTCACGAACATCACCTTGCGGGAAAAAAAGTGCCGGAATGAGAGCGAAATGTCCTGATAGGCATTACCTACCTGTTCATGGGGGAGCTGGATATTTAGCCCCACACTGGGAGACTTGCCTTCGTATGCGCCTTTATTGGCGGCTTCCATAATCCCGGGGCCGCCGCCACTGACTACCGAGAAGCCGGCATCGGATAAGGCGCGGGCGATCTGCTCCGTGAGCTGGTAATAAGGGTGATCTGGCTGGGTGCGGGCCGAACCAAAGATGCTTACCGATGGCTTGATCTGTGCCAGTCGCTCAAAGCCTTCGACAAACTCCGCCATGATCTGGAAGATCTTCCAGGACTCGCGAGTCAGGCTGGTATCGTTGATAGGGTGCATGCCCGGGTGGTCGGTTTTTTTATCCATACTGCATAACCGTTAGTGAGGAGTGAGTATCAATATTTAGCATAAAGGCGGTGACTGCGACATAATTAAGGCCAATTACCACACCTACAAGAATACTCATGAGCAAACAGAATAGCCCTTTCGTCCTGGTGGACGGTTCCTCTTATATCTTTCGTGCTTTCCACGCGATGCCGGAGTCGATGACCAACTCCAAACGTCAGCCCACCGGGGCGATATACGGCGTGATTAATATGTTGAAAAAGTTGTTGGCCGACTACCAGCCGGAGCAGATCGCGGTGGTATTTGATGCCAAGGGGAAGACCTTTCGCAATGACATGTATCCCGAGTACAAGGCCAACCGTCCGCCGATGCCCGAGGAGCTACGTTCGCAAATCGAGCCGATTCATAACATCGTGAAGGCACTGGGTTTGCCAATGCTGGTGGTGGAAGGGGTAGAGGCTGATGATGTCATTGGTACCCTGGCGGTACAGGCCACCGGGCTGGGTATTGATACGGTGATCTCCACCGGTGACAAGGATATGGCGCAACTGGTGAACCAGCATGTCAGCCTGGTAAACACGATGACGGATACCCACTCCGATGTGGAGGGGGTGAAAGAAAAGTTTGGTGTGCCGCCCGAACTGATTACTGACTATCTGGCTCTT
This sequence comes from Gammaproteobacteria bacterium, assembly GCA_014762485.1. Lineage (GTDB taxonomy): Bacteria > Pseudomonadota > Gammaproteobacteria > Thiohalospirales > Thiohalospiraceae > JABURT01. Next base: position 8,256 of record JABURU010000188.1, read on the forward strand.
ATCGGTGACAAGGTGGATAACGTGCCCGGCGTCAATAAATGTGGGCCGAAGACGGCAGTAAAGTGGCTGGATCAATTTGGCTCCATAGAGGGGGTGATGGAGCATGCCGACGAGATCAAGGGCAAGGTAGGGGAATATCTGCGTGAGGCGCTGGATTATTTGCCGCTGTCACATGAACTGGTAAAGATTAAATGTGATGTCCCTCTGGAGCAGGGGCCGCAAGAGCTATTGCGTAGCGGGCCCGATAACGAGGCCTTAAAGGCGCTGTACTCGGAGTATGAGTTCAAAAGCTGGCTCGCGGCATTATTGAAAACGGGTGAGAGCGTCTCTACTAGCGCGGCCAGTGTCTCTCACTCCGAGACTGCGGCCAGCCCGGAGCGGGTGGCAGACTACCAGGTTATCCTGACACAACCGGAGTTTGAGGCCTGGCTGGACAGGCTCAATCAGGCGGAGTTATTTGCCTTTGATACCGAGACCACCTCGCTGGATTATATGCAGGCCGAGATCGTCGGTGTGTCGTTTGCGATCCAGAGCGGTGAAGCCGCCTATGTGCCGGTGGCGCATGATTACCCCGGTGCGCCGGAACAGCTGAACCGTGACGATGTGCTGCATGCCCTGAAGCCGCTACTGGAAGATCCGAACCAAGCCAAGCTGGGTCAACACCTCAAATACGATATGAATGTGCTGTCCAATTACGGCATCCACATGCAGGGAATTGCCCACGATACGATGCTCGAGTCATACGTACTGGACTCCACCGCCACCCGGCATGATATGGATTCATTGTCGTTAAAATACCTCGGTCACAAGACCATTAAATATGAAGAGGTCGCGGGTAAGGGCGCCAAGCAGTTGACCTTTAACCAGGTCGATCTGGAGCAGGCCGGTCCGTACGCCGCCGAAGATGCGGACATCACCCTGCGACTGCACCAAGCCCTGTGGCCCAGGTTGCAGCACGAGGCCTCTTTGCAATCAGTATATGAGGCGATCGAAATGCCACTGGTGGCGGTGTTATCGCATATCGAGCGCAACGGTGTACTGGTCGACGCTCATCAGTTGAAGATACAGAGTGGTGAGCTGGCCAGGCGGATGATGGAGCTGGAACAACAGGCCCATGAACTGGCCGGTGAAGCCTTTAACCTGGGTTCACCCAAGCAGTTACAGGCGATTCTATTTGAGAAACTAGAGTTGCCGGTGATTGCCAAGACCCCCAAGGGCCAGCCTTCCACGGCGGAGAACGTGCTGGTGGAGTTGGCCGAACAGGGTTATGAATTGCCGCAAACCATTATCGAGTATCGTAGCGTATCGAAACTGAAATCCACCTACACCGATAAGCTACCGGAACTGATCCAGTCCACCGGCCGTATTCATACCTCCTATCATCAGGCGGTGGCCGCTACGGGACGTCTATCTTCATCGGATCCCAACCTGCAAAACATCCCGGTGCGCAGTGAAGAGGGACGCCGCATACGTAAGGCCTTTATTGCACCCAAGGGCTACAAGATCGTCTCGGCCGATTATTCGCAAATCGAGCTGCGCATTATGGCCCACCTGTCGGATGATCCCGGCCTGTTGCAGGCCTTTAATGAAGGCGCAGATGTGCACAAGGCCACCGCCGCGGAGGTGTTTGGCGTGGCGCTGGATGAGGTTACGTCGGATCAACGTCGTTCCGCCAAGGCGATTAATTTTGGTTTGATCTATGGCATGTCCGCCTTTGGCCTGGCCAAGCAACTGGGTATTGCCCGTAGTGATGCGCAGGAATACGTGAACCTCTATTTTGAACGCTACCCTGGGGTGAAGACCTATATGGACAGTACTCGTGAGCTGGCCAGGCAGCAGGGCTATGTGGAGACGGTGTTTGGTCGTCGTCTCTATCTGCCGGAGATCAATGCCTCTAATGCCCAGCGTCGTCAGTATGCCGAGCGCACTGCGATCAATGCACCGATGCAGGGCACCGCGGCGGACATCATCAAACGCGCGATGCTGGCGGTGGATGCGTGGTTACAACAGGGCAAGATGGATGCCCGTATGATCATGCAGGTGCATGATGAGCTAGTATTCGAGGTGGCCGAGGCCGAGGTGGAAAACTTTGCTGAAGAAGTTAGCAGGTTAATGGCGCAGGCGGCAGAATTGAAGGTGCCGTTGGTGGTGGAGCCTGGTAGTGGGGAAAACTGGGAGGAGGCTCACTGAATAAAATGAAACATTGTGGGAACCTAGTACTTTCTTGGTTGTCACAGAGAATAGACGCAGTAGCGTAATGTTCTCCTCCTTATAGACCGGCTAGTCCGGTGACTCCAGCCCTGGCCATCCCCCTCCTCCATTCGGCCAGGGCGTTTTTTTGCCCTGACGAACCGCTAGGTGAGTAGGGTACTCATAATGGAACTCCGCCAGGAGGTCCTATGAGTGTGGCCTAGCAGCTTCCACCATACAGTTATAGATGCCCTGAGCCCTCCGAATCTTCGAAACAGTGGTTTAGATCACTCTGAACCTCTATGAGTGTTCGGAGATGTTATTTTAAAGAGCGTTCACTCAATTTCCATCCACTGATTTAATACCGCGTGCGCCTCCTCCAGCCCCATGGCTTTGGTGGCTGAGAACAGTTGCGCCGTGGCGTCATATCCCGCATCCCGTAGTTGTTTTTGTACCTGTAGTAATACGGTTTTGGCGGCACCAAATTTCATCTTATCGGCCTTGGTGAGTAACAGGTGGACCGGCATCTCCACCATGTCACACCAGTTGATCATCTGCATATCAAACTCGGTCAGCGGCTTGCGAATATCCATCACGATGATCAGGCCACGCAGGCAGTCGCGGTGCTGTAAGTAGGCCTCGAGGTTTTTCACCCAGGCATCCTTCATCTTTTTTGGCACCTTGGCAAAACCGTAGCCGGGCAGATCCACCAGGCGGCGGTGCTCATCGACTTCAAACAGGTTAATAAGCTGGGTTCGTCCCGGTGTTTTGCTGGTGCGTGCCAGTGCCTTTTGGTCTACCAGGCAGTTTATCGCGCTGGATTTGCCGGCATTGGAGCGGCCGGCAAAGGCCACCTCGATGCCCGAGTCCGCTGGTAACTGGGAGATCTTCTGTGCACTGGTCAGATAGTGTGTCTGACGGTAGGGATTGGGTTCCACGCTCATCTGATAGTTAGCTCACTGCCGTAGGTGAAAAAGTGTTGCAAAATCAATGGTGCTCTTCCTGCTCTGGTTGACCTCGATAAGGTGCTGTTATAGAGTCTGGCCGATTTTTTATCGCCCAAAAGGTGCCGTAATCGAGCCCAATATTGTATCATGTGGCAAAAAATTGATTACAGACTTTCCTTAGGGAGGAGAAAACAATGAAAAAGATGTTAATTGCATTAGTTGTATCAATGGGATTTATTGGGTCTGCGATGGCAGACGGTAAGGCTGTTTACCAGCAGGCATGCTTCGCCTGTCATGGTACTGGCGCAGCAGGTGCTCCCAAGTTCGGTGATAAGGCCGCTTGGAAGGCGCGCATCGCTCAAGGCATGGCGAAGCTGAATCAGCACGCCATCACGGGTTTCCAGGGCAAGACTGGCTACATGCCAGCCAAAGGTGGCCGTATGGATCTGAGTGATGATGCCGTTAAGAGTGCTGTGACCTACATGGTCACAGCACTCTTAACGGCAGCATCACTC
>JABURU010000016.1 GCA_014762485.1 Gammaproteobacteria bacterium
TTGTGTGATTGTCGAGTCTCAGCTATTCTGGCAGTACTGGATTAGCAACTCATGGCGTAAACGCAGGCATAAGGATGCGTATGCGGTCGTTCGCAACCTGGCAGAGATACAGGAAGGCTCTCCAGTCGTGCATGAGGATAATGGTGTCGGTCGCTACCTGGGTCTTCAGAGCCTGGAATTAAGTGGCATACAGCAGGAGTTTCTGACCCTGGAATACGCCGGAGGGGATAAGCTGTATGTCCCGGTGGCCTCGCTGCACCTGATCAGTCGTTATAGTGGTGCCTCACCAGAAACCGCCCCGCTACATAGGCTAGGCAGTGGTCAATGGGAAAAGGCGAAAAAGAAAGCGGCTGAGAAGGTGCGCGATGTGGCCGCCGAGCTGCTGGATATTTATGCCCGTCGTGAAGCGCGTAAAGGCATAGAACACACCATAGACGATCAATATCGCGCCTTTGCGGCCAGCTTCCCCTATGAAGAAACCCCGGACCAGCATGACTCAATAGAGGCGGTACTGGCGGATATGGCCTCAAACAAACCCATGGACCGCCTGGTATGCGGTGATGTCGGTTTCGGTAAAACAGAAGTAGCCATTCGTGCCGCCTTTGTTGCCGCCCAAAATGGACAACAGGTGGCAATGCTGGTCCCCACCACCCTGCTCGCTCAGCAGCATTATCAGAGCTTTCGTGATCGCTTTGCCGACTGGCCGGTACGTATCGAATCCATCTCGCGTTTTCGCTCCAAGAAGGAACAGGATGAGGTTCTAAAAGGTCTGGAATCGGGCAACATAGACATCATCATTGGTACCCATAAGCTGTTACAGGAGAGCGTGAAGTATAAAAATCTCGGCCTGTTGATCATTGACGAAGAACACCGTTTCGGTGTGCGTCAGAAAGAACAGTTCAAGGCAATGCGCTCCGAGATCGATATACTTTCCCTTACCGCCACCCCTATCCCGCGTACCCTGAACATGGCCTTCTCCGGTATGCGTGAGTTCTCGGTGATCTCCACCGCCCCTGCGCGCCGATTGCCGGTGAAGACCTTTGTGGCGAAATGGGATGGCGCCCTGATTCGAGAGTCCATCCTGCGAGAGATCAAACGCGGTGGCCAGGTTTACCTGTTACACAACCAGGTGGATACCATCGAGAAGATGGTTCGCGATGTTCAGGAGCTGGTGCCTGAGGCCAAGGTTGAGTTTGCGCATGGGCAGATGCGTGAACGCCAGCTTGAACAGGTTATGTCAGATTTCTATCACCAGCGTTTTAATGTACTGGTATGTACTACCATCATTGAAACCGGGCTGGATATTCCCAGTGCCAATACCATCATTATTAACCGTGCAGACAAGTTTGGCCTGGCCCAGCTCTATCAATTACGTGGCCGCGTAGGCCGCTCACATCATCGAGCCTATGCTTATTTGGTGGTGCCATCGAAGAAGGCCATGACCAAGGATGCAGCAAAGCGTTTAGAAGCCATAGAGTCGATAGAGGATCTGGGTACAGGCTTTACCCTGGCCACCCATGATTTGGAAATACGTGGTGCGGGTGAATTACTGGGTGAAGATCAAAGTGGTCAAATGCAGGCCATAGGCTTTAGCCTTTACTCTGAACTGCTGGAAAGAGCCGTGGCAGCATTAAAATCAGGCAAGGAGCCTGAACTGGAGCGTCCACTGGACCATGGTGCAGAGATTGATATCAATGCCCCTGCCCTGATCCCGGATGATTATCTACCCGATGTACATACCCGTCTTATGATGTATAAACGCATTGCTAGCGCCAATAATGAAGCAGAGTTACGTGAACTTCAGGTAGAGATGATAGACCGATTTGGTTTGCTTCCTGAGCAGGCTAAAACCCTGATCAGTGTTACCGAGTTGAAATTAAAGGCCCGTCCTATAGGCATTAAGAAGATCGTTGCCGGTACAGATAGTGGCACGATCACATTTGTTGAGCAGCCGAATATTGATCCGATGAAGATCATTATGTTGATCCAAAATCGACCTCGTCGTTTTAGGCTGGATAAAAATGAGCGTTTGCAATTTTTCTGGCAAATGGTAGATAAAGATGAGCGCCTGGGGATAGTTGTAGAGGTACTGGATGCGTTAGTGGCTGAC
>JABURU010000349.1 GCA_014762485.1 Gammaproteobacteria bacterium
TACGGGAGCCTTCCATACCCTGCAGGAAAATGGAGGGTGATTTCATCACCTCTACCATCGCCACACGTGCCTCAAATTGTTCCGATTCATTTCGCACAAACCTGGGCCAGTGTGAAGCCCCCGGGATCAATTCATACAGGTTGGACATCATCTGGCAACCATTACAGACACCGAGACCAAAACTGTCATCACGCTGGAAGAAGGCCTCGAACTCGTTACGCGCCCGTTCATTGAACAGGATGGACTTGGCCCAGCCTTCGCCCGCCCCCAGTACATCACCGTAAGAAAAGCCGCCACAGGCCGCCAGGCCGGTAAAATCATTTAGCCGAACTCGACCACTGATGACGTCACTCATATGTACATCAACCGCAGAGAAGCCAGCACGGTCAAAGGCCGCGGCCATCTCAACATGCCCGTTAACACCTTGCTCACGTAACACAGCCACACGCGGACGATATTTACGGTGAATATAAGGTGCCGCTACATTCTCTTCTGGCTCATAACTTAACTCGACATGTAAGCCGGGATCATTGTCATCCAGAATGCGATCATATTCTTCCTGCGCACACTGAGGATTATCTCGTAAGGATTGCATTTGGAATGTTGTTTCCGACCAGGCACGCTGCAGCTCGATACGCGACTCATCCAGCACGCTGCTACCATTGTGACGAATCACAATACGGTCACTCACATTCAGACTACCAAGCACATGGCTATGTTGGCCCAAGCCGGCATTATGCAGCCACTCCAACACCTCGTCGGTATCACGGTGGCAAACCTGGATCACAGCGCCTAGCTCCTCATTAAAGAGAGCAGACAGCACATCATTGCCTAATGGCGAGATATCAATATCAATACCGGTATGGCCGGCAAAGCTCATTTCCGCCAGGGTGGTCAACAGGCCACCATCGGAACGATCATGGTACGCCACGATACGGCCAGTTGCGTTCATCTCCTGGATTGCGACAAAAAAGCTCTTGAGAGCCTGGGCATCATCCACATCAGCGGGGTGGTGGCCAATCTGGTTATATACCTGGGCCAACGCCGTCGCACCCAGACGATTACGCCCCTTACCCAAATCAATCAGGATCAGATCGGTATCGCCTAACTCCGTGCGTAGTTGTGGCGTCAGGGTCTTGCGCACATCGGTTACCGGTGCAAAGGCGGAAATAATCAGTGACAGCGGTGCAGTGACCGACTTTTCTTCCTCACCATCCTGCCAGACGGTCTTCATCGACATCGAATCCTTACCGACTGGAATCGCCATACCCAGTTGCGGGCACAGCTCCATACCAACCGTTTGCACCGCCTCATAGAGACCGGCATCTTCACCCGGGTGCCCTGCGGGGGCCATCCAGTTGGCGGATAACACGGTATCTTCCAGCGCTGTGATCTGTGATGCCGCCAGGTTGGTGACCGCTTCACCGATGGCCATACGGGCCGATGCTGCATGGTGTAATAATGCCGCCGGGGTACGCTCCCCCATAGACATTGCCTCACCGGTATAACCAATCAGATCGCTGGTGGTAACGGCCACATCGGCCACCGGCACCTGCCATGGACCCACCATCTGATCGCGGGCCACCATACCGGTGACACTACGGTCACCGATCGTAATCAGGAAGGTTTTATCAGCCACCGTGGGCAGACGTAAAACACGATAAGCTGCCTCAGTCATATCAACCGACTCCAGGCTCAGCTCCTGTTTCTGGAAAGGCTTGTGAGTCACATCTCGCAACATCTTGGGAGGCTTGCCCAGCAGCACTTCCATCGGCATATCGATGGGGGTATTGTCGAAATACCCATCCCCCAGGATCAACTGACGCTCTTCTGTTGCTTCACCAACAACCGCAAAAGGTGCGCGCTCACGTTCACACATGGCGGCAAATCGCTCCATATCGTCGGCATGGATCGCCAGTACATAACGCTCCTGGGATTCGTTACTCCATATCTCCATGGGCGACATACCGGGCTCGTCATTGGGCACCGCACGTAACTCAAACTTTGCCCCACGACCACTGTCATCCACCAGCTCGGGCAGGGCATTAGAGATACCACCGGCACCGACATCATGAATAGAAATAATCGGGTTATCGTCACCTAGTTGCCAGCACTGATCGATGATCTCCTGACAACGGCGCTCCATCTCAGGATTACCTCGCTGAACCGAAGCAAAGTCCAGATCTTCATGCGATTCACCGGTAGCCATACTGGAGGCGGCACCACCACCAAGACCGATCAGCATCGCCGGCCCACCGAGTACAACCAGTTGAGCCCCTGGCGGGATAATGCCTTTTTCGACATGCTCACTGCGTATATTACCCACACCGCCGGCGAGCATGATGGGCTTGTGGTAACCACGTACCTCTTCACCCGTCGGGCCTGCCACCTTTTGCTCATAAGTGCGGAAATAACCGGCTATGTTTGGACGACCAAATTCGTTGTTAAACGCCGCCGCTCCCAGCGGGCCATCGACCATAATATCCAGCGCCGAAACAATGCGATCCGGCTTGCCATAGGCCTGTTCCCAGGGCTGCTTAAAGCCAGGAATATTCAGGTTGGACACCGAGAAGCCGCTTAAGCCTGCCTTCGGCTTGGAGCCTCGGCCCGTTGCACCTTCATCACGGATCTCACCGCCGGAACCGGTTGCCGCCCCGGGAAATGGTGAGATGGCCGTAGGGTGGTTATGGGTCTCCACCTTCATCAGGATATCGATGTTTTCTTCATGGTAACGGTAGTTGCGGCTACCGGGCTCAGGGAAAAAGCGTCCGCCTTTAAACCCTTCCATCACTGCGGAGTTGTCCGAATAGGCTGACAAAACCCGGCCGGGGTTGGTCTCATGGGTGTTACGGATCATCTTAAACAGGGAACGCTCCTGCTTTTTATGATCAATATTCCAGTCGGCATTAAATATCTTGTGACGACAATGCTCAGAATTGGCCTGTGCGAACATCATGAGTTCGGCATCGCTGGGGTTACGCTTCAGTGCCTGAAAATTCTCTACCAGGTAATCAACCTCGTCATCCGCCAGGGCCAGCCCCCAATCACGGTTGGCACGAGCCAGCTCTTCTCGTCCACCACCGAGGACATCCACCGTGCGAAACGGGGCAGGCTCGGTGCTGGCAAACAGGCCCTCCGCCTCCTGGGGGCTAGATACCACTGACTCAGTCATACGATCATGTAAATGGGCAGCAATCAATGCCTGCTCCCGCTCAGTGAAAGCCTCTCCCCCCTGCAGGTAATAGGCAATACCGCGCTCTATACGCGAGACTTTAGTCAGCCCACAGTTATGCGCTATATCGGTTGCCTTGGATGCCCAGGCAGAGATGGTGCCAAAACGAGGCAGCACCAACATTATTGTGCCCTGTGGCTGTGCTTCTGACGCCGGTGCCGGCCCATATTCCAGGAGTTTGCTCAGGGTTTGCGACTCTTTATCATCAAGCTGTTGTTCCAGCTCAACAAAGTGCGTGTATTCAGCGTAGATATGTTCGACAGAGGAGACGTCCTGACGAATGGCGGATAACAGTTTTTCCAGTCGGAAGGCCGATAAGGCCGAGGTGCCGCGCAATTGAAGCATGGGGCTATTTGACTCCAAATAGTGAGGGTTGTTGGAAGTGAGCATTTTACTGCATGCGAGGGCGGACATAAACAAAAAGGGCTCCACAGGAGCCCTTTCACTGAAAAATTAGACCCAAATCAATAATGAGCCACCTCATTCATCTCCTTCATCACCTCGGTCAACGAGGTTTCGTTATTATTGACCACCGCCACGACGTTAGAAATGCTGCATACGGTCATTGCAGGACCACGGACTATCCAGCCACCTGGTGGAGTCCAGCCATTAACCTGGGCGAACATGGATAGCTGATCCACATTGCCTTGTACCATACGTTTATAGTCGTGAGCGAAATGGGTCAAACGCACCAGCTCTTCTTCCGGCATGGCACCATAACCCTCGACATAGGCGCCATCATCCCGAAACTGGGCAACCGCCATAACACCATTAAGTATTAACAATTTTTTTAGCATGGCTAGCTCCTTAATCAGCTATGCAGTGCTTGATAGGCCGCTTCATAATCGGCACCATCATTTTTTAATACCACGCCAACATGATTATTGGTGACAGCGGACCACTCCAGCCCCATTAAGGCAAACCCCTCGACCGGATAAAAACCCTCCATTCCGGTTAACTTCTGCCAGCCCCTTGCCTGCATGGTGGCGATCGCCGTATTGGCAACACACATATGTGCCAGCATATCCAGCACATCATTATTCAGGCTATCATCCTCGATACGACTTTCTGTTAGTTCACCCTCGTCTGTATATGAGAATGCCGCAACCGCACCGTTTAATTTCATCAAATCATCCAAATTAGCCATATCCGTCCCTCCAACTGCTTTGTCCTGTTTTATGATTATGTTGCTAGACCATATCGATGCCTGGTTCACCCAGGGTGGCCTGCATTTTGTTTACCACATCGTTGACCGATGCATTATTGTGATCGAGGAAGCAAAAGTAGTTTGCCACGACACACACAGAATAGTTTTTCTCTTTTACCATCCATCCCCGGACAGGTACCCAGCCGCACTTCTCAGCAAACTGGCTCATCATATCGGCCTGCATATGCACGCCCATACTGGTTGCCCGACACATGATGGATGCCATGCGCGCCAACTCATCATCCATGTCACCTTCAAAATGAAAACGATCACCGCGGAAGGAATATTCCCCCGCTGCCAGAACGCCTGGCGTGGCAGCTAATTCGGAAATCAAGCTCATGTCCACCTCTCCTGCATAGTGTTAGTGCATTCGAAACTGCATTGAAGTCCTCTCCATCACACCAGGATGCAGGGACGCCAATACCGATACAAGGCAGACTGCTATGGTATACTGAGCCCCCGAAATCTATCGATGACCCACTCATACTGCTTGCAACTCTATCCTTACCTGAGTTTGGCTGAATTGAGTAATAAAAATTTTTCAGGGTATCTATGAATTATTTTGATAGTCCACAAGCTGGTGTGCTCAAACGCCTGTTCGCCATGCTTTACGATGCCTTGCTGGTAATGGCACTTTGGCTGGTGGCCTCGGCCCTGCTCCTACCATTTAGCGGCGATGTAAAAGGCGAACAGTACAACCCTCTGATAACGGTCTACCTGCTGATCGTGACCTATCTATTTTTTCACTGGTTCTGGACACATGGTGGTCAAACCCTGGGGATGCGCGCCTGGAAAATTAAGCTCGTACACGTAGATAGTAAAGCAATAGACTGGAAGATCACTTTACTGAGATTTGTTACCGGTATGCCAGCCTGGATACTGATAATCATCGCTAGCCTGGGAGTAACGGGGAATGAGCTGGGTGTCATTGAGCTCAGTAGTCGGACGATATTTATTAGTGGCTTAGTCTGGCTGCTGATCGACAACTGGCCCAACTCCTGGCGAGACAGGCTCAGCCACACACGAGTCATTTTACTCAACCAGCGGCCCAGGTAACCTTAATAGACTCTTCGAAATTTATACCAGGCAAACAGGCTGATCAGGATGGTTGGTATGGCTGCACTCAGAAATGGCGGCACCTGGTATACTACACCAAAGCGTGTCGCACCTTCATTAAACAGGTAAAAGCCTATCCCCAGCAATGTGCCATTTACCAGGCGTTGGCTGATCGGCACACTGCGTAAAGAGCCAAACACAAACGGTATTGAGAGAAAAATCATCGCTCCCGTGGCGATAGGGCTAAACACCTTGCTCCAGAAGGCAACCTCGTGGCGTGATGCATTTTGCTCATTAACATTTAGGTGCTGAATAATTTTCGTTAATTCGCTTAAAGACAGATCTATCGGCGCAATACTAACCACATCAACGATATCGGGCTGCAGAGAGGTATACCATTGCCTTTGCTTATGGTTTTCTACCCTGACACCATCTGCACTAAAGTGACTCTCTCGAACGTTAGTTAATAACCAGTGGTCCCCCATAAAACGTCCCTGGCGAGCCCAGAAGCTACGAGTCATCTCTCCACTTTCATTTATCTCATAAACATTGACGTTGGTGATCCGTTCATTATTTTTTAATGTGCGTGCATTAATATAGACATTGCCATCACGCATCCACAGCCCGGAGCGCCCGCCAATAAAGACCTTTTTATTTAAAGCTGCCGCACGCATAGTCTTGGCATATTGTTCGCTAATCGGCACTACGTATTCAGAAAATAGCGCCACCACCAGCATCATTAGCAGCCCCACTTTCATCACAGAGAGCGTGATACGTCCAACCGATACGCCCGCAGCCCGCATCACGGTTAACTCATTGTTATTGGCCAGCATACCCAGGCCGAGCAAACTGCCGATTAAGGCCATCATCGGAAACAGGTCACGCAATATACGCATATTGGTCAGAATGCTGAATTCTGCGGCCTTTAAGGCGGTAAAGTCACCCTGCAGGTACTGTAACTCAGCCATAAAGTGGAGAAGGATAAGAATCGTCATTAACACCAGGGCAGTGAGCAAGGTTCCGACGATGACGGCCCTGAAGATATAACGGTCCAGTAGACTCATGCCTTACTCTCCCGCACGATGGTTGAAAAACGCCAGCGTATCCCGGTTTGCTTCAACACCATCACAAACACCATGAGCAGTGCGGCAGCATGTGCCCACCATAACCCCGCTTCTTTGGGAATCTGGCCTTTTTCGATCCAGGTTTCACCCAGAATTATTAAATTAACGTAAGCAGCAAACATTAATATCGCCACCAGTAATTTTGAATATCGCCCCTGCCTGGGATTTGAGCGACTTAATGGCACCGCCATTAAACCTAGTATCATGGTAGCGATGGGCAAGCTAATACGCCATTGCAGCTCAGCCACGGAATGTCGATCGTTTCGCTTATATAACTCTTCTAGCGAGAGTGCTCGCCGTGATGTTCTCGTCGTGACTAATACTTCATCTCGTACCTGTAAGCGGTAGCGAGAGAAATCTATCACCTTATAATTAGCCTGCCCCGGGTTGCCTTCATAACGCTGCCCGTTTTTTAATACCAGGTAATAACGTCCCTGAGCATCTCGCTCCTGATACCCCGACTCAGCGTAAATAATATAATTGCTTTTACCATTATGTCCCTTGGCAAACACCTTGCTAAAGGTAGAGTGCTCGGCATTTACCTCTTCAATATAGACCACATCCCGACCATCCTGACTGGCCTTAAACTCGCCGGAGCGAAACGAAGACACATCGGTTTTCTGCTTTGATAGCTCTTTGATTTCAGTAATTTTTCCATAAGACCAGGGCGAGACATGCACACTGATAATGGCAATCAGCAGCGCCACACCACTACCGACGATCAATACCGCTCTCATTACGGCTTTATATCCCACACCACAGGCGGCCAGGGCGCTCATTTCACTATCCTTGTATAACCTTCCCAGGGCCAGCAAAGTCGCCAGGTAAAAAGCAAACGGCAGGATAAAGTTCAAATTTCCCAATGTATTGAGATAAAGTAGGGAAAATATGACATCACTGGAAATTGTGCCAGAAGCGCCTTCCTCAAGGAGCTTTCGAAAACCGTTCCCGACCAAAATAAGTAGCAAAATCAGGCTGATACCCATCATAGACTGGAGTATTTCTTTACTGATATAACGCTCTATTATTGACACAAAAAGCCTTTTTACGATTATTGGGAGAGGTAAAAATTGCTATTTTCCCTGCCGATATGGAAAATTACAAAGTTTTTACAAGATTTGTCCGTATTCCTGTCTTTTCAGGGATAGGCTAAATAACTAACCATCATCTAATTATATGGTAATAACAGAGAAGAAATCCCATGGAATTTAACATCAAAAGTGGCAGCCCTGAAAAACAACGTACCGCCTGCGTCGTCGTTGGGGTATTTGAACCACGCCGCCTCTCCCCTGCCGCCCAAAAGCTGGATGAGGCCACAGGTGGAGCCCTTTCCACATTAGTCCGGCGAGGTGATATGGAAGGCAAGCTGGGGCAAACACTGTTATTCCATGGCCACAGCGATGTGCTGTGTGATCGTATCCTGTTAATCGGCTGTGGTCGCGAACGCGATCTATCGGACAAACAATATCGTCAAATTATGGCCACCGCCGCCAAAACACTAAATGAAACGGGCTCGATGGAAGCGGTTTATTATCTGACCGAGTTGCCGGTCAAAGGGCGTGACCTGATGTGGCGTATTCGTACGGCGGTTGAAGCCACCCGCCATAGCCTTTACCGCTTTGAGCAATTCAAAAGCAACAAAGACACCGCACGTCGACCGTTACGTAAGGTCATTTTGACCATATCCAACCGACGTGATCTCACCGATGGCGAAAAAGCCATTCGAGTTGGCCAGGCCCTGGCCGAAGGCATGAAGCAGACCCGCAATCTGGGCAACCTGCCTGGCAATGTATGTACCCCCAGTTACCTGGCGGATCAGGCCCACTCCCTGGCCAGTATCAACCCCAAGCTGGATGTTGAGGTGCTGGAAGAGAAAGACATGGAAAAACTTGGCATGGGCTCCCTGTTATCCGTAGCGCGTGGTAGTCGCCAACCGGCAAAATTGATCACGATGAATTATCAAGGCGGTGAAAAAGGCGACAAACCCATCGTACTGGTGGGTAAAGGGGTAACTTTTGACTCTGGAGGCATATCCATCAAGCCTGGAGCGGCGATGGATGAGATGAAATATGACATGTGCGGCGCCGCCAGCGTCTTTGGCACCATGACAGCCATTACCGAGTTACAGCTCCCAGTCAATGTCGTGGCCCTGGTACCGGCCACAGAAAACCTGCCGGATGGCGATGCCAGCAAGCCCGGCGACATCGTCACCAGCATGTCTGGTCAGACCATCGAAATTCTCAATACAGATGCAGAAGGCCGACTAATTTTATGTGATGCCCTATCCTACGCCGAGCGCTATGATCCGGCTGTTGTGATCGACATCGCCACACTCACGGGTGCCTGTGTCATCGCACTGGGCAACCATGCCACGGGTTTGATCAGTAATCACCACCCCCTCGCCAATGATTTACTGCAAGCCGGCAAGGCGACCGGGGATCGTGCCTGGGAATTGCCACTTTGGGATGAATACGAAGAACAGCTGGACAGCAACTTTGCCGATATGGCCAACATCGGCGGCCGGGAAGGCGGCGCCATTACTGCCGGGGCATTTTTGTCCAAGTTTACGAAGAAATATCACTGGGCTCACCTTGATATCGCCGGTACAGCATGGTTAAGTGGTAAGCAGAAAGGCGCGACTGGTCGTCCCGTACCACTATTGGTTCAATACATACTGGATAAGTGTAAACACTAATAGACTAGCCACATGACACGTATAGATTTCTACATTCTGCCACAGGATACCGCTCATCATAGAGAGCTGTACGCCTGTCGTGTGACAGAAAAGGCATTCAATCTCGGCCATCATGTCTATATCCATAGTGACTCGGCAGAACAAACCCAGCGCCTGGATGATCTATTGTGGCAATTCTCGGATGGCAGTTTTATCCCGCATGCCCCCTACAGCCAGGGTGAACCAGTCAAGGTACAAATAGGCCATAATTCCGAGCCTATGGATAACACGGATATATTAATTAACCTGGCGCACCAGGCACCGGTGTTTTTTAGTCGTTTTGAGCGCGTCGCGGAAATTGTCGACCAAAGTCCAGCACAAAAAGAAGGGGCCAGGGAGCGGTTTAAATTCTACCGTGATCGCGGCTACGACTTACAACATCATCATATCAAACAGTAGGTAGTATTTATGTCGGATAACAACATTAATGACTTTCTTCTGGATCAAGAGCTGGATGGCAATGATTCAGCCGCTAGTGAGTTACCAGACGATATTGATGCCATTCTGGATGCAGTGGAAGAAGAAGACTTACAATCAGCCGAAGAGCAAGCGGAAGCAATCATTGATGAGGCCTCACTACTGGATGAGGATGTTGCTTATGATGATGATCATAAACTGGATGAGCCTGAAACCCTGACCGAGCCAGACCTGGATGCCGAAATTAATATTGCCGACGAGGCCGCGGCTGCGGATATTTTAACGGTAGAAGAACCCAGCACTACCTCGCCATCGATGGATTCCATGGATGATGATATTCCCGTCATCAGTGATATCGTCGATCCCAGTGCACCATCACCCAGTAGCGCCAGCCTGGACGATGATCTAATGTTTCAAATCATGTCCAAAATACAAAGCGTCGTAGAACAGTCACTTCAAAAAGAACTTAACCAGATAACCAAAACACTCACTGACAACGTGCTTGAAGATGTAAAATTAGAATTACCCGCGATTATTAGCGCCACCTTGAAAAAGGCAAAATAACCACTGAAGCCGCGCATTACGATTACGCAACTATCGCATATATGAATATGCGAATATGCGAACTAGTCGATATATAAAATCACCCAAATAAGGTATGAAAACGACTAAAAACCTATGATAGAGTGCATCTTGAGGATTTTCTATTCCCTAGATCATAAGATCTTACGACGGAACATCTCATGATATAAAAGATCATGACACAAAGGAGTTTGAGATGCATACGCTAACAAAAATAGGTACAGTGGCCCTTCTGGCCACCGTTTTCACAGGATGCTCGGAGACGACGACACCGGAGGACGGCCCTGGCGTGGCCACGCGCGTGACCCTGTCCGGTGCCGTAGCCGATGGCTACATTTCAGGCGCCACCGTCTGTCTGGATATCAACGAAAACAAAAAGTGTGATGCCGATGAACCATCGGCCACAACCGATGTTAATGGTAACTACAGCTTTGAGGCTACCAGTGACGTGGCTAACGGCTACCCTATTGTCGCCGTTGTACCCGCTGGAGCAACCGACGCTGACCGCCCTGGTGAAACATTACAGCCCTTCGTTCTAACCGCCCCTGCTGGTAAGCCAGAATTTGTCAGCCCGCTGACCACCATGGTGCAGAGCAAGATCGAAACCGAAAAGGTTTCTGCCACCGAAGCAGAAGACGCCATTAAGGCCACTCTGGGCTATGGTGTCGGTGACGATGTCAGCCTGTTCACCGACTACGTTGCCGCCAAAGATGACACAACAAATACCAGCGCGGAGCATTATGCCCGTATCCACAAGGTGGCCCAGGTCACCACCCGCGTGCTGGAAGCCAACTACACCGCAGTTGAAACCGCCGCGACGGATGCCGGTCTGAACCTGAATGAGGTACTGGATGAGCTAGTTAACATCATTGTTCAACAGGTAATTGCTGAGTTAAGCACTATTTCCACTTCCGTGGATACTGCAGGTGACACTTTTAATGCTGATACCGTTGCCAGCTCTACCGAGATTACCGATGCCACAACAGTTGACACCACCACCATCGAAGAGGATGTCATCTATCAGCAGAACCTTGAGGCCTCAGCGATTGCCGATCTCGGTGCAGTCATACAAAATGGCTTCTTTGGCTTTGGCGGTGACTACGACTGGAGTACCAGTACCGCATTCGTTGGCTATGAAGAGATTATCGATGCAAATCTGGACGGTCAGTTTGACTCTAACGACCGCTACTTTTACGACAAAAGTATCAGTAACTGGCAACTAGGTAGCGGTGACGATACAGAATACTGCATTG
>JABURU010000015.1 GCA_014762485.1 Gammaproteobacteria bacterium
AGGGCGATTAAGAATCGTTTCGGTGCGGTGAACGAGCTGGGGGTATTTGCGATGACCGAGCGAGGACTGCGTGAGGTCAATAATCCCTCGGCGATCTTTTTATCCCGACATGCCCAGGCCATTTCCGGCAGTGTGATCACCGTGACACGCGAAGGCAGCAGGCCGTTACTGGTAGAGGTACAGGCGTTGGTGGATGAAAGTCACCTGAGTAATCCTCGCCGAGTGACGCTAGGTCTGGATCAAAACCGCCTGTCCATGTTGTTGGCCGTATTACACCGGCATGGTGGCATCGCCTCATATGGACAAGATGTGTTCGTCAATGTGGTAGGCGGTGTACGCTTGACCGAAACAGCGGCGGATCTGGCGGTGATCATCGCCGCGCTTTCCAGTTTGAAAGATCGTCCACTATCTAATGAACTGATTATATTTGGTGAGGTTGGTCTGGCTGGAGAGATTCGGCCGGTACCCAGTGGCCAGGAGCGTTTAAAAGAAGCGGCCAAACATGGCTTTAAGCAGGCGATTATTCCCCACGCCAATATGCCCAGGCAAGCAGTAGCGGGCATGGAGCTGATTGGTGTGCAGCGCCTTACGGATGCGCTGGAGCACTTGTGGTGTGAATAGATATCAGTTCATGTAGCTCGCGTTCCATCGCAGGCTCTCCCAGGTTTAGTTCCAGCAGGCGCTTGAGATGAGAGGCGCTTTCCAGCTCCATAATATCGATACTAATACCGATGTACTGCTCATCTTCATGAGCAATATGACCATCCAGGTTGATGATCACGTCGCGCTCCAGTACGAGCTCTATATTGACCTTGTCTCCGCTGCTAGCATCCCACTTGTTAGGGGTTTCCACCAGCAGACCGTGTAGTGATATATCCAGCATATGGGCAGGCCATGATCCACCTTCATGCGACAAAGTGATATCCGCATCAAAGGGTACACGTGTGAAATGGCGTCGGTTTTCACTATCGGTCATGCCTGTCTCCTTTTGCCTATATATCAATAATTAGCATAGAAAGTGGGTATATATCCACTGGCTATTCGTTATTGTCCTTTCCCTGGTACTCCGGATGGATGCGAATGGTTTTAATAATATTGTTACCGGTTTGCATGATTTCTATCGGGTAACCTGAAAGCATCAGGCTGGTACCGGTTTCCGGGATGGTTTCCAGGTACTCCAGTATCATGCCATTGATCGTTTTTGGACCATCCAGTGGTAGCTCTATACCCAGAGCGCGGTTCAGTACCCGAATGCTGGCACTACCATCCACCAGAAAACTGCCATCATCCTGTGGATGAATATCTCGCGCATGACTGGCGGGATCGCTGGTAAATTCACCGACAATTTCTTCCAGTATATCCTCTAGTGTTACCAGACCTTGCAGATCACCATATTCGTTGACGACCAGGCCGATACGACGCTTCTCTTTTCTGAAGTTCAGTAGCTGGGTATGGAGAGGCGTGTTTTCCGGCACATAATATGGTTCGCGTACTTGTTTGATAAAGCCCTCTTTGTGTAACTCATTATGCCCCAGCAGGTTTAACAGGTTACGGGCGTGAATCAGACCAACGACGTTATCAATCCCGCCACGGTGTACCAGCAGGCGAGTATGTTGCGTGGTGGTAAGCTGGTTTTGAATGCCGGGCCAGTCATCTTCCAGATCGATGGAGACCAGTTCATTTCTGGGCACCATAATGTCGTTGACGGTAACCTTTTCCAGATCAAGGATGCTGATCAGCATCTTTTGGTGCTGCACAGGTATCAGAGTACCGGCTTCGTTTACCACGGTGCGCAACTCTTCCGTATTCAGGTTCTCACTATCGGATGTGTGGTGTTTCACCCCCATAGGACGTAACAACAGGTTGGCTATGCTGTTAATCAACCATACTAGTGGGTAAAACATCCTTAATAGCGGCCTTAGAATCAGGCTGGCAGGAAAAGCAAAGCGCTCAGGGTGTAGGGCGGCCAACGTTTTGGGGGTGACCTCGGAGAAGATCAAGATCACCATGGTTAATAATAATGTCGCCAGGGCTATACCACCTTCACCCCATACGCGCAGTGCGATCACCGTGGCAATGGCCGA
>JABURU010000350.1 GCA_014762485.1 Gammaproteobacteria bacterium
AAGAAGGAAAATAATATGAATGCAATCATTGAGTTGCTGAGAGAGCACCGCTCAGTTCGGAGGTTTAAACCTGAGCCCATAACCAGCGATATCCTGGAAACCATTATTCAGGCAGGAAGTGCGGCTTCTACCTCGAACTTCCTACAGGCTTATAGCGTTATCCTGGTAACCGATGAAAATACACGGAAAAAAGTAGCTGAATTGGCAGGCCCACAGATCTGGGTTGAGCGTTGTCCTGTTTTTCTGGTTTTTTGTGCTGATTTAAAGCGAACTGAAATAGCCTGTGAAATTGAAGGTAGAAAAATGGAATCAGGCTATACCGAGCAATTTATGGTTGCGACGGTGGATACTGCCTTGATGGCGCAAAATGTGATGATCGCTGCAGAGTCGCTGGGACTTGGCGGGGTATTTATTGGCGGTATTCGTAATGATCCAGATACGGTTTGTGAATTATTAGAACTACCCGAGCACGTATATCCTGTATTTGGTATGTGCCTGGGGTATCCGGATGAACAACCAGAGAAAAAGCCCAGATTGCCTGTGGAAGTGATATTAAACAGGGAACGATATCAGACGGATAACAGTGATGTATTGGGGCGATATAATGAAACATGCCTTAACTATTATCAGCAGCGCTCCAGCCAATCAAGAAAGGATACATGGACACAACTTGTTTCTATGATGATGAGTAAAGCCTATCGAACTCATATGAAAGATTTTTTACAAAAAAAAGGTTTCTTGTTGAAATGATGAGTAGTGAGCCGAAGACTGATTTAGTTATTCATGATATTGGATAGTGAAAATAACCCGCAACACTTTGCCGATTTTATACAGCTCAATGAAGAGTGGAGAACAGCGTATTTTGAATTTGAGGCGGTGAAAATATACCTACTGTCTAATATAAAGCTGGAAGCTGCTATATCACTATATAGTCAATATGGGTTTAAAACTGTATCGAAAGAGGTTCATCCTGTATATACGAGGGCCAATATCGTGATACAAAAGAGGAGTTATTCATTATGTTCCTGAACTTATCGATATGTTTTTATTGAGTATTTATAAATGATCTTTGGAAACAATTTTAAACATAATAAAATTCAAACCAGCGGTGCAGACATCAACCTGGTGCACGGCGGTGAGGGAAAACCTCTATTACTTTTACATGGTTATCCACAGACACATGTACTTTGGCGTGATGTTGCTAGTCAACTGATTGAGAATTACCATGTCATTTGCCCGGATCTGCGTGGCTATGGAGATAGCTCTAAACCGCCTAGTACAGATGACCATGCGCCTTATTCAAAACGAGAGATGTCGAAGGATATGATAGAGGTCATGGCCTCACTGGGCTATGACGAATTTTTTGTTGCAGGGCATGATCGCGGTGCACGCGTGGTACACCGCATGGCCCTGGATTTTCCGAATAAGGTGACAAAAGCATGCGTGATGGACATTGTGCCCACCGAGCATATGTACACTACAACGGATCAGATGTTTGCCACCGGCTATTACCACTGGTTTTTCCTTATCCAGCCGGATAGCCTGCCAGAAAAGATGATTGGTGCCGATCCTGACTATTACCTAAACGAAATTCTCTCACGCTGGAGTGGGGCCAATGCACGTTTTCCGCAAGAATCGGTGGACGAATATCTTCGCTGTTTCCGTAAACCCGAAGTGATTCATGCTTCATGCGAGGACTATCGTGCCGCTGCGAGTATAGATCTGATACATGACAAGGAAGATGCCGAGAAGAAGATTGAATGCCCATTGCTGGTCTTGTGGGGATTACAGGGTTTTATTCACCGTCGCTATGACGCGCTAAAAATATGGCGTGACTACGCCGACCGGGTGGAAGGCAAAGGCATTGAGTGTGGTCATTTTTTACCTGAAGAAGCACCTGACTTGGTGACTGCAGAGTTAAAGCGGTTCTTTGGCGAGGCATGATTTGATATTCGTAAACAGAAACGTCGAGGACTATTTACTATTACATTCCACTAGATAAAAAATAGTATCATCTGTTACCACTTTATGAATAATAATTGTCGGGCAGGGAAAATGGGTGACAGGAAAGGAAAGAGCC
>JABURU010000102.1 GCA_014762485.1 Gammaproteobacteria bacterium
TCGCACGTTATCACCCTGGTACCGGCAATGCGCAGATGATAACTTAATGCCGGTACCAGGGTGATAACGTGCGAGCCATATAAATCACCACTGGCGGCATAGAGTCTCCAGAGCCCGGGGTACTGTTGAGGATCGATAGTGACGGTCGTATTGTTAAAGTTTAATCGTTGGTTATCACCGTTTGCAGCCGCACTATTATGCGAGCTCACCATGCCATTGGCAGCGACATGAAAGTAAAACTCTGAGCGTTGAGAGTAACCACCGACACGCATGGTGTAGGTCAACGACGGAATTAACACAACATCCTGCAGTCCGCTAAGCCATGAGGTCGCCGAGTTAATCTTCCACTGACCGAGGTAGTCGTTTGGATTAATCACGACGTTAATGTTGTTTAAGTCCAGGCGGTTTTTGCCACCACTGGCCGCACCACTGTTACGTGAACGAACTATCCCATCGGCATCGACGGTAAAGATAAAATCTGCTCGGTTGGTGAAGTCAACGATGCGCAGCACATAGCCGAGGCTGGGCACCAACACCACGTCCTGCCTACCACGATGACTGGACGTCGCAGCATACACCCCCCAGGAGCCACTATAGCGGTTAGGATTAATCGTAATCGTCGAGTTATTTAATCTCAGGCTGGCTGCTCCACCCACGGCGGCGGTGGGATTACCTGATACGACCTCGCCACTCGCATCGAGAAAGAACTCAAAATCTCCCTCGCTGATGTAATCTGCCACCCGAAGGCGGTATGCCAGTCCAGGCACCAGGACAATGGATTGAAAACCATTATTACGTACTCGGCCGGCATAAATACTCCAGCGACCCTGATAGGCCTGAGGATCAATATCTACCGTCAATGTATTCAGGTTTAATACGTTTTGTCCGCCCTGGGCGGCGGCAAGATTATCGCTACTGATCAAACCGCTATCGGTAACCGTGATATTAAAGCTGGAGCGTGTGGTGCCCGCAGCAACATAAAACAGGTGAGTACCTAGTGGCAGATCTATCGTCTGTATTCCATTACGGTATCCAGCCAGAGCACTGGTGCGCCAGAGGCCGGTATATTGCCCCGGATCTACCGTCACCGGTACAGCAGAAGCCAGGGGAGAGGCCAGCAGGCCAAGAAGGGATAAAACAGCAACAAGACGCTTCACGCGATGATCTCCATATCAAGGCTATTCCATAAGTCTATAAGGGGATTATTCCATTATCCTGCTATGGCGACAACGAGTATATTCCTTCCCTATATCACCATGTCTTTGCACAATATCAATGTGTGGGTAAATATTGCTGAATTTGTGTCATGACGTTAGCCGGATCTATCGGCTTTTCTATATAACCGTCACAACCGGCATCGAGCAGTTTCTTTCGATCATCAGACATGGCAAATGATGTCATCGCAATAACGGGAAGTGACTCGGTGATGGCCTCAGCACGAATCTTCCGCAACACCTCAAACCCATCTATATCTGGTAACTGTATATCCAGTAATACAAAATCAGGTGCTTCCGTTTTCGCCATATCAAAACCAAGCAACCCATTTTCTGCGCCAATCACCTGGTATCCATTTAACTGCAAAATATCACTAATGAGTATCATATTGTCTGGCGTATCCTCGATCACCAATACTTTTTGCATTTATATATCCTTATATATTCGCCGGGTACGATTCGAGCAGATTTGGCAGCTTTACGGTAAAACTACTACCAACACCCAGTTCACTCTCTACTTCGATAGATCCTTTTAATAATCCCTCGACAATCTTACGTGTCAAATATAGACCCAGGCCTGTACCACCACTTTTAATTTTTAATTGTGATTCCAGGCGCTCAAATGGCTCGAATAATTTCTGCCTATCCTCTTCCCTGATACCTATCCCGGTATCGCTGACCTTTAATATCAGCATGCCATTATCTTTATCTTCGTAAACATGGACGTTAATACTGCCTTCTTCAGTATATTTAACCGCGTTGCTTAACAAGTTTAGTACAACCTGGTAAAACCTTCTTTTGTCGCTATATAAATTTATATCTTGCCTGATTTCCAGGTGTACATTCTGTCTCTTATA
>JABURU010000072.1 GCA_014762485.1 Gammaproteobacteria bacterium
AAGAGACAGCACAATAAAGAGCGTGTACAGGTTGCAGGGCGGCTGGATATCGACACCACGGGCCTGGTATTAATCACCGACGATGGAGAATGGAATCATCAACTTACGGCCCCTAATAAACGTTGCGGAAAAGTTTACCAGGTTGAAGTTGAAAAACCATTACACGAAAACCTTATCGATAAGTTTGAAAAAGGCATATGGCTGAAACAGGAAAAGACCCGAACCCTGCCAGCAAAGCTGGAAATTCTTGCTCAACATCAGGCTCAGCTCACCATCTATGAAGGTCGCTACCACCAGGTAAAACGGATGTTTGCCGCCTGCGATAATCATGTGGTGGCCTTACACCGCTCACAAATAGGCGCCATCAAACTGGATACTTCTCTCGCCCCTGGTGAGTACCGCCCGCTCACAGAAGACGAGCTACTCGCGCTAAACTGACTCCTCACATCATGAAATCGTGTATCGTTTCCTGTACACTATTTCCGCCTGTTTTACTGGGATATTAGTTTGGACTTACAACAGACGCGTCAGGAAAATATAAATCGCCTGACCCCGCATTTAGAAGAAATACAACACTGCCACATGCTTGATGCCCTGGAGCCATTCGCCAAGGCATACCTGGGCCTGTACTACCAGCTGGATAATGATGTGCCGCCATTGGGGCGTATTGCCCAGCTTAGTGATGACGCCCTGTACCAGGCCATACTACGCGGCTTTCACACCTTACTGGATGGTGAATATATCCCGCTGCCAGGTGCTATAGGTTCGCGCTTTAGCGAAGATCACGACCTCGGCACCGGTTACATCTTACTGGCGGCCCTACAGCATTATTGTCAGGATCACCCCGAACGTATCCTGAAGCTATCCGAGCCAGTCATCTCGGCAGCAGCATGTTATAGCTACGCCCATGGAGCCTACCAGGAAAATCGTTGGCTGGATGTGATCATCCACCAGCGGCCACAGCTTCTGGTAAACGCATTGCTCGATTTCTGGCGTCCCATATACCAGAAAAACCAGGAACTGTTACCCGGACTAACTGTATTTTTGCGTAATAAAGATACCACTCACATCAGCCGCCAACTGGCTAAAACCCTGTTACTGGAGTGGCCGGACTGTGATACCTATACCTTGTACAGGCTGCTGCAGCTAGTTATCACCAGTGACGATCCGGTGTGGCTAACCGAGGTATTAAAGACACGCATAGAGCAATGTCCAACTTATGATATACAACGCAAGATCTACTGGCTGACCAGTGCCTTTTTCCTCCAGCCCGAGCGCTATTATCAACAGCTCGCGCTCTATATTGGTCGAACCAAGGAAAAGGTCATCAAGCTACTGGACTTCAGTTACGCGGCCTTAAGCCAAACGGGTATGCATCACTATTTCAGTGCCATGGAACTGGCACAATTGCTGCGCCTGATTGCCCCGGTCATTGTTCGTAACAAGGGCAGACTCGGGCAGCTGGATCAGAGTTCGACCAAAGTGTTGAACCTGTTCGAACAGCTGGCAAGTTACCCGCAACATGAGCGTCAGCAGGCCGTGCAATGGTTACATCAGGTACGCGTTATGCGATCTTACGCGGATATCCTTGAACAACTGCAGTAAATACACGGCTCTTTTTGTCGGCGTAATGTGTATGCTCATAACGGTTATTTAGAGCGGTATTTGTTAAATCGCTCACCGAGCCAGTATAAGCCGATAAATAACCTTAAAGTTATGGCTACATAAAGCCGTTATATATAACGGTGTCATAATAATAATCACGACAGGAAACAGAAGATGGAACCTCACTCATTAGAGTTTGAATTTACTGGCAGTGGCCAAGAATATTTTGGGATCTGGATTGTTAATATCCTGCTAACCATACTCACCCTCGGTATCTATGGTGCCTGGGCCAAGGTGCGTAATCGTAAATATTTTTATAACAACACTCGAGTCGCTGATGCCGCCTTTGATTATCATGCCAAGCCGATAGCGATACTGAAAGGCTGGGCAATAGTGGTGGGGCTGTTATTCACCTACCAGATCATGCTCAATATCAATCCGACCATA
>JABURU010000019.1 GCA_014762485.1 Gammaproteobacteria bacterium
ATCAACCGGTTCCATGGAAATTTGTAGTTTTCCTGAATCAATCTTTGCCAGATCCAATACTTCATTGATTAAGGATAATAGATGTTCGCCGGCAGACAGAATTTCATGTAAGTTTTCTTTTTGATCATCATTGAGGTTGTTGTTGTCATTGTCTGAGTCCATTAACTGGGCAAAGCCAAGAATGGCATTTAATGGTGTGCGTAACTCATGGCTCATGCTAGAGAGAAAGTCTGTTTTTGCCTGGTTAGATTTTTCTGCATCGTTCTTTGCCTGCGATAGTTCTTTGGTTCGTACTTCAACCCTAGATTCAAGCGACTCTTTGTAATCATTTAAGGCCTTCATTGCCTGGTTGCGAGTCAAAATCATTTCGTTAAAAGTCGTGACCAGGCTGGCCAGTTCACCGTGAGCATTGGCGCTGAGGAGTTCGGTGTTTTCTCCGCGTCCATATTGACTTATGGATGAAATAACATCACCCAATGGTTTCATTAATTTGTTAATAACGAAGACAACGATGAGGATAACAAGTAATAATATACCACTTAAAGTGGTAAACATATCGCGCTGAATGGTAGTGATCGATTGATACGTATTGTTCGTGTTGACACCAATATGCAGCCTGGCATCCAGATCTTCTATAATCGGTGTAGCATAATCCAGCAACATACCATCTTTTGTTTTCATATTGATGTATGGCTTTTCTCTTGGTGTACTGGCCGCCTTTAGTAGTTGTTCAGGAAATTCCTTTTCAAAGGAGTGGGCAAAAATCTTCCCTTCGAAGTCAGTAATATAAGCATAGCTAATATTCTTATTTTTGTGGGTGACCTGCATTAACGTTGATGTAGTGAGGAGTCGCTCATTATTGATAATATTTTGTGCCACGCTTTCACTTACTGATTGGGCGACTGTGTCAAGCCAGATGAGATTATCGTTTAGCATCTGAACTCGAGTCGTCTTGCTAACAATCAGATTACCAATAACACCAAGTACGATGAAAGAAAGACTAATAGTGATAAGTAACTTGGTTTGCAGTTTCATGTTATCTCTCTGCCGTATTTTTCAGAAAGCCAAGTTTGAGCATCCAGGATTTTAAGTCGGCATAATCTGCTTCTGAGGTGCGCACAAACCCGTTTGGCATCTCTGTTTTATGCCAGTTATAAAGACTGCTTTTATGTTTGTCATTAGGATCAAATTGTAGCAGAGCGTATTGAATTTGCCGGATGATCTGAGTAGAAACTTTGGCGTGTGCAGATATGCCACTGGAAGGATAAAGTTTAGAGCGGTAGAGGATCTTAAGCAATCCATTGCGGCTCATTTCCTCGGCCATCGTATCCTGCATACCACATACATCGGCCCGGTTAGAAACTACCGTATTGGCGCAGCTTAAATGGAAGCCGGTATAGTCATAACTCTGGAAGTCGGATAGTGGAATATTATTTTGTTGCAAGATAATACGCGGTATTAAATGCCCCTGGGTAGAGGTTTGATTTCCAAACACCATCCTTTTACCGCAAATTTGCGATAATTTGCTTACCGTACTATTTGGGCGAACGACCAGATAAGAACGATAATTTGCCTGATTATGAGTGTTTTTTCCGCGTACTAGAGGGATCACATCATGGTGCTGGTTGGCGTGTATAAAGCTGGTCGCACCTATAGCGGAAAAATGCATGATACCTTTACCCAGGTCTTCGATGATATCGCTATCTTTAGGGGTGAAACGCAGCCTGAAACGATACCTGGTTTGATATTCCAGATATTTTAAGAAGGGCAGGTACTGGCGTACATCCTCTTGTGGACTGGAGCGCAAGTCAAAGCCAAATACTCGTTCTGTCGTCATTGCCAACGATGTTTGGCTGCGTTCCACCGGGTTATTTATATCTATGAGTAGTTCGTTTTCACCATTATTACAGGCAGATATAGCAACAATAATTAAAGCGGTGAATAAATAGTGTAAATAACCAATAGCGACAAATATTTATTTATATGATTACATAATTATCACTCATATGGAGTTGGTCAAT
>JABURU010000290.1 GCA_014762485.1 Gammaproteobacteria bacterium
GGGTGCCTCTGGTAACGCGGGTCAAACCAACTATGCTGCGGCGAAGGCGGGTGTGATTGGATTTACCAAGGCCCTGGCGCGCGAAGCCGGTTCTCGTGGCATCACCGTTAACTCCGTTGCACCTGGCTTTATCGACACCGACATGACCAAGGCACTGCCTGATGAGCAGAAAGAATCTCTGTTAAGCCAGATCCCAATGGGGCGTCTTGGCCAGCCAGAAGAGATTGCCGCCGCGGTAGCATTCCTCGCATCGCCAGGTGCCGCCTACGTTACCGGTACTACTGTACACGTAAATGGCGGCATGTATATGTCATAAATGTGAACAAAATCACATGGTTGTGTGACTAAGTTCAAGTTTTTGATGAAGATTTGAGATAAGGATTTTAACTACTGGCATAAGCGGCACGATTGCAATACAATACGGGCCGCAGCTTATTTTACAGGAGGAATAACCCCAATGAGCTCTATCGAAGAACGCGTTAAAAAGATTGTTATTGAACAGTTAGGCGTTAAGGAAGAAGAAGTTACTACCAGTGCCTCTTTTGTTGACGATCTTGGCGCTGACTCTCTGGACACCGTTGAGCTGGTTATGGCTCTGGAAGAGGAATTCGAAACCGAAATCCCCGACGAGAATGCTGAGAAGATCACCACTGTTCAGGAAGCAATTGATTACATCAATGCTAACGCTAGCTAATTAAGTTAGTCCTGATGCAGTAATGGCCGCATAGTGCTCATGCTAATATGAGTATATGCGGCTATTTTAATGGAACAAAGCAAAGTAAATATTAGAGGATAATAGTGTGAGTAAGAGACGCGTAGTCATTACTG
Source organism: Gammaproteobacteria bacterium (assembly GCA_014762485.1). Taxonomy (GTDB): domain Bacteria; phylum Pseudomonadota; class Gammaproteobacteria; order Thiohalospirales; family Thiohalospiraceae; genus JABURT01. The sequence goes on from JABURU010000290.1 coordinate 829, forward strand.
GTTTAGGCATGGTTTCTCCTGTAGGTTTGACTGTAAAAGAGTCATGGGAAAACATTCTGGCAGGTAAAAGCGGAATAGCGCCCATCACCCATTTCGATGTATCCGAATTTTCTACCCGTTTCGGTGGCTCGGTAAAAGGCTTTGACGTCGAAAACTACATGTCAAAGAAAGACGCGCGCAAGATGGATACCTTTATCCATTACGGAATTGCTGCTGCGAAAGAAGCCATCGAAGATGCCGGTCTGGAAGTAAACGATGACAATGCTGAGCGTATCGGTGTGGCCGTAGGCTCTGGTATCGGCGGCCTGCCAGGTATCGAGGCAGGCTATGCGAACTACCTGAAAGGTGGTCCGCGCAAAGTTTCCCCGTTTTTTGTACCCAGCACCATTATCAACATGATCTCCGGCAACCTGTCGATCATGTATGGCATGAAAGGCCCCAACATTGCGTTGGTTACCGCCTGTGCCACCGCTACCCATAGCATCGGTGATGCGGCCCGTATCATTGAGTATGGCGATGCCGACGTGATGATCGCCGGTGGTGCCGAGATGGCAACATCTGCATCCGGCTTAGGTGGCTTTGCTGCCGCCCGTGCACTGTCTGCCCGTAATGATGACCCCGAAGCAGCCAGCCGCCCATGGGATAAAGACCGTGACGGCTTTGTACTAAGTGACGGTGCCGGTGTGGTCGTACTGGAAGAGTATGAGTACGCCAAGGCACGTGGTGCGCAGATCTATGCCGAAGTCGCAGGCTACGGTATGAGTGGTGATGCTTACCATATGACATCACCTTCTGAAGGTGGTGAAGGTGCGGCACGTTGTATGAACGCGGCATTACGTAATGGCGGCATTAATGCTGAAGAGGTGAATTACATCAACGCCCACGGTACATCCACGCCGGCGGGTGATGCAGCCGAGACCATGGCCGCGAAGAGCGTGTTTGGTGATCACGCCTATAACCTGACGATGAGCTCTACAAAATCGATGACCGGACACCTGCTGGGTGCCGCCGGTGGTATCGAAGCAGTATTCAGTGCACTGGCCATTCGTGATCAGGTAGCCCCCCCAACCATTAACCTGGATAATCCGAGCGAAGGCTGTGATTTAAACTACGCCGCTCACACTGCCCAGGAAATGAAGATAGATGTTGCCTTGTCTAACTCATTTGGCTTTGGTGGCACCAATGGCACGCTAGTGTTCAAGAAGATCTAATACAGGGTTTCCCGCAACGGCCCATGCTGTTGCGGGATAAGCTATGGCGCAGACCATGCAATCACCTGATACCCATACCATTCGCCACATCGGCAACCTGTCGACATACTTCCCCGGGGCCACGTTGCTCCAGCTTCACCATGATAATAAAGCCTCGTTTCCTTTCCTGTTAGAAAGTGTGGCTCATGGCACCGCCCAGGCACGTTATAACATCCTGTTTGCCTATCCAAAACAGACCCTGGAATTAAGCCAGCAAACGGTATTGCTGGATGGTAAACCACAGGCAGAACACTCGTTCCTAACCTCGCTGGACAGGCTGTGGCGAGATGAGGCAAAAGACCGCATTACCAATATAAAGCTACCGTTCAGCGGCGGCTGGTTTGTCTATCTTGGTTATGAACTGGCACAGGAGATTGAGCCTACGCTACAACTTCCCGACTCGGTTGATGGCTTGCCGGTGGCCTTTGCGACACGAATAACCGCCGCGATCATTGAAGACATAGAACGGCAGCAATATACCCTGGTGGCAGAATCTGAGGGTGAGCTCGAGCAGCTAACACGGGCCTGTGACGATGCCTTGCAACAGGCCCAAAACCTATCTGCTAAACAGTTAGCTGTCAGGTTAACGGAAGAAGAACCATCTAAGCATCATGTGATTGTCGAAAAGGCGAAACAATACATTATTGATGGCGATATTTTTCAGGCCAATCTCTCGCGTTTGTGGCAAGGGCAATTAGAACAGGATAGTGACTCAGTCGAGCTGTATCAAAGTCTGCGCAAGCATAACCCGGCACCATTTGCTGGCCTTGCTCACTACCAGGGGTGTGACATTATTAGTTCATCACCAGAGCGGCTAGTAGAGGTGCGTGATGGGCAGGCACAGACACGTCCGATTGCTGGTACACGTCCACGTAGGCCGGGCGATGAAGATAAACTGATCAGTGATGAACTGATGCAGCACCCGAAAGAGCGGGCCGAGCATATTATGTTGATCGACCTGGAAAGAAATGATTTAGGTCGTATCTCAAAACCTGGCAGTGTTGAGGTTGATGAGCTGATGGTATTGGAAAGTTATGCCCATGTTCATCATATTGTTTCCAATGTGAAAGGCACATTGCGTGACGATGTTACACCGGCCGATATAATACGGGCGACTTTTCCCGGTGGTACGATCACCGGTTGTCCCAAGGTCCGTTGTATGGAAATCATCGCCGAGCTGGAAGAGAAGGGGCGGGGTGCCTATACCGGCTCTATGGGGTATTTAAATCATAATGGCGATATGGATTTGAACATCCTCATCCGCACCATTGTAAAACAGGATAAGCAATTATGGTTAAGAGCCGGCGGTGGCATCGTAGTGGACTCTCAACCCGAAGCCGAGTTAAATGAAACCCGGGCCAAGGCACGAGGCCTGTTGCATGCCCTGGGAATAGATGCCTGATATGACGATGTTAATAAACGGACAACCTGCTGATCTTATACCTGCGCAGGATAGAGGTCTGCAATATGGTGATGGCCTGTTTGAAACCATCGCTGTCCGTCACCAGCAACCAGAGTACTGGCAACAACATATGTCACGTTTACTGGATGGCTGTGAGCGATTAAAAATACCGGCACCAGATACCGAGCAACTCTATAATGAAGCCACCTCATTAATTGCCGAACAACAACAGGCGGTAATCAAGATCATCATTACACGTGGTGTCGGCGGGCGTGGTTATCAGTTGCCTGAGCACGCACAAAGTCATCGAATTGTCAGCCTGCACCCCTGGCCCGACTATTCACATATCAATATCCAGCAGGGAGTTACGGTACGTAGTTGCCAGACACGCCTGTCCATCCAGCCAGCCCTGGCGGGTGTCAAGCATCTTAATCGGCTTGAGCAAATATTAGCTCGCCAGGAGTGGAATGATATTCACATCGCCGAGGGCATCATGCTCGATACCGAGGGCAGGGTGACGGAAGGGGTCGTCAGTAACCTGTTTTTTGTTGACGCTACTGGCCGATTATTGACCCCTGAACTCTATCACTGCGGCGTTAATGGCATCATGCGTCAGGCCCTGATTCAAGAGGCACAGGATCATAGTATCGAGGTGATTGAAAAAGCGATCATGGAACCAGAGGCCAGGGCCTGCCAGGCGATGTTTATTACCAATAGTTTGTTTGGGGTATGGCCTGTAAAACGCTGGAATGATACAACGTATAACTTCGAAAATTCACCCGTATACAACTTAATAACTAACTTTAATAATTATCGATAACCTGTTGATATAAAAAGATTATCAGTTTTTTGTGCTTCGCGTACCTGAACCGGTACAATGTAGTACAGGCTTCAAAAGAACACATTGATTAATTTATGCAGATGAAAGAAAAAAGAATAAATAAAATTGGCATTTTGGTGATTGCATTGACGTTTGCGGTCGCCTGGTTCTGGATGGATATGAAGTCCTTTGCCGATGCCAGGTTGAACCTACCAGAAACAAATTATCTCTATACTATCGAGCCTGGTATGAACCTGACTCGTATTGCTCGTGAGCTGGAAGCAAACCAGATCATTAGCAGTGCACAAAAATTGAAGCTGTTGGCTAAACTGCAGGGCTCGGCCAACCACATTCGCCTGGGTGAATACGAGCTGGCTCAGAGCGATACCATCCAGTCATTCCTCGACAAGATAGTTCGAGGAGAGGTCAAGCAATATAGCCTGACACTGGTCGAGGGCTGGAACTTCCACCAGGTGATGGATGCCATCCATAACGATACGGTGCTTACACATAGCCTGAAGGGGCTGTCTGCAAAGCAGATCATGGCGAAGCTGGGTTACCCGGAACAGCACCCTGAAGGTCGTTTCTTCCCAGATACCTATCACTTTCCCCGTGGCATGAGTGACCTGTCCATCCTCAAGCAGGCCTATGAAAAGATGGCACAGACATTAAAGGCAGAGTGGCCAAAACGTCTGGGGGCCTTGCCGTATGAGACGCCATACGATGCCCTGATCATGGCCTCGATAGTTGAGAAAGAGACCGCCGTGCCCAGTGAGCGTACCGCCATTGCTGGCGTGTTTGTGCGTCGCCTGGAGGTGGGTATGAGGTTACAAACCGATCCGACGATCATCTACGGCCTGGGCCAGTCATTTGATGGCAATCTGCGTAAGAAACACCTGCAGGATAGCAGCAATCCTTACAATACCTACCGTATTAAAGGTATGCCGCCCACACCTATCGCGATGCCCGGTGTCGAGGCGATACGTGCCGCCCTTAACCCTATGCCCGGCGAGGCACTCTATTTTGTTTCCAAGGGGGATGGCAGTCACTATTTCTCCGCCACACTGGATGAGCACAACAGGGCGGTAGTGAGATACCAGCTTAAGGGACGAAAGCGTGCCTTCTCCTCAATGAAGAAAGATGGCACCGCGATAAAGGATAAATAAGGTCATGCGTGGACGTTTTATTACACTGGAAGGCGGTGAAGGGGCAGGCAAAACCAGCAACCTGCAATTCATTCAGCAATTCCTCGAAAATGCCGGCATCGACCTGGTGGTTACCCGCGAGCCCGGTGGCACCGAGCTAGGTGAAGCCATACGCGAGTTGCTGCTGGACCATCGCAATACCTCGATGCTGGACGACACCGAGCTACTGTTAATGTTCGCCGCGCGTTCACAGCATATTAACCAGTTGATCACCCCGGCGTTAAACGAAGGCAAGTGGGTGTTATGCGATCGTTTTACCGATGCCAGCTATGCCTACCAGGGTGGCGGCCGCGGTGTCGACCAATCCCGTATCCAGCAACTTGAGCAATGGGTACAGGGCGATCTGCGTCCTGACCTCACCTTGCTACTCGACCTGCCTGTAGAACAGGGGCTGGAACGTGCCAGTGCGCGCAGCGAGCCGGATCGTTTCGAGCGGGAAAAGACCGAGTTTTTCCTGCGGGTACGTGAGGCCTACCTGGAGCGTGTACGTGCCGATGAGGCCCGTTACCGCATCATTGATGCTTCGCAGCCTCTGCCCGAGGTTCATCAACAGTTAAATCAGACGCTAGAGAACGTATTAGCCTCATGGACATAACCGCGCCATTACCCTGGCATATGGATGCCTGGAACCAGCTGGTAGAGCGCCAACGCCAGTCGAGCATGCCTCACGCCGTGTTGCTGGCCGGCATGAGCGGCCTGGGTAAATCACTACTGGCCGATGCCCTGGCGCGCAGCCTGTTATGTGAATCACCAAACCAGGATGGCACCGCCTGTGGACAGTGCAAGAGCTGTCAGCAGTACCATGCCGGCAGTCATCCAGACTATCGCCACGTTACCCCGGAAGAGGGTAAGTCGGTGATCGGCATCGAGCAGTGTCGCCAGCTTTCCAGTTTTTTGAACCTCACCAGTCACTACGGACGTTATCGAGTGGTGATCCTGGAGCCGGCCGAACAACTGAACGTGGCCTCGGCCAACAGTCTGCTTAAGACGCTAGAAGAGCCCTCCGAAGGCGGCATACTGATCCTGGTGAGTGACAAGCCAGATGCGCTGTTGCCTACGATTCGTAGCCGCTGTCAGCAAATCAAGCTGCTGCCGCCGACACACGAGCTGGCTAGCCAGTGGTTATCGTCTCACCTGGAGCAGGGCGAGCAAGTTGACCTATTGCTGTCGCTCTCCGCCAATGCACCATTAAAGGCCTTGGAACTGGCCAATGAGGACAAGCTCTCACAGCGTGCGGAATTATTGCAGGGGCTGGCGGACGTGCATAGCGGTCGCGTGAATATGGCGAGCGTCGCCAAGGCATGGTCGGATATGGGCATTGCGGAAGTGGTGCCATCACTGCAAATGTTCTTTGCCGACATGGTCAGGCTGAAAAGCAGTAACCAACCGCCGGTGTTGAACAACCCGGACGCGCGTAACGAGTTGCAACAGATAGCGGAAGCGGTACACTGGAAACAGCTCTATCATCATCTGGACGAGCTTAACGAGCTGGCCAGGCGCCTGCATAGTTCACTCAATCCACAAATGGTGATGGAAGACTTTCTGATCAGCTGGTCACGCACCCGCGCAAGAGCTGGTTGATAAGTAAAACATAAGAATATAAGGCGACAAGACGTCCGCCTAACATGACACAAGGATGGTGCGATGGACACTCATGCAGGCAGTATGCGCAAGAACATCATAAACCTGAGCCTGGGCGATAAGGAAAGCCTGTATAAGAGCTACTTGCCCTCAATACGCAATGGCGGCATTTTTGTCGAAACCGACAAGCGGTATGAGCTGGGCGACGAGGTCTTCCTGTTGTTATCGCTACTGGATGAGGCAGACAAAATCCCGGTGGCCGGTAATATCGTCTGGATCACCCCGCAAGGTGCACAAAATGGTAAACCGGTCGGCATCGGTATCCAGTTCAAAGACTCCGACAAGGGTGCCACCCGTAAAAAGATTGAGAACCTGCTAACCTCTATGCTCGGCACCGATCAGCTCACCCATACTCTGTAGCCTGTTTCTCGCTTAATTCTGCACAGCCACGCCCAACAGTGATAAAATCGGCGCTCTTTCCAAAACAGATATAAACGGCCTGGTAACAATGACCACCATCGTAGACTCTCACTGCCACCTGGATAGACTGGATGTCTCCAAGTTTGAAAACGGACTGGATGACGTCATCCAGCAGGCCGCCGAACTGGGTGTAGAGCACATGCTCTGTGTCTCCATCGATATGGAAAACGTGCACGAGGTTAAACGACTGGCCAGCGTCTACGACAACGTCTTCGCCTCGGTCGGCACGCATCCTACCGCCAAAGAGCAAAATGAACCTACGGTAGAAACATTGATCGAACTGGCCAACGACGACAACGTTGTGGCCATCGGTGAAACCGGCCTGGACTATTATCACTGCGAAGGCGATATGACCTGGCAGCATGATCGCTTCCGTACCCATATCCAGGCATCGAAACAGACCGGCAAGCCGTTAATCATTCATACCCGTGATGCCAAGCAAGACACCATCAAGATCATGCGAGAAGAGGGCGCCGAACAGGCCCGTGGCGTGATGCACTGCTTTGTAGAAGATCTCGACACCGCGCAACAGGCGATGGAGATGGGCTTTTACATCTCCTTCTCTGGCATCGTGACGTTTAAAAATGCCAAAGAGCTACAGGCCGTGGCTAAAGAGATCCCGCTGGAAAAATTACTGGTGGAAACCGACTCACCATACCTCACGCCCGTACCATACCGAGGCAAACCCAACTATCCCGGCTATACACGTTATGTAGCGGAATACATCGCCGAATTAAAAGGCACATCGGTGGAAGAGATAGCCAAAGCCAGCACGGAAAACTTCTTTACGCTATTTAATACCGCCAGTTCATAACGACGGTTGACGTAAATAACTCTGCATATAAAAAGCGCCTAATATAGGCGCTTTTTTATTGGCTACTGCCTCTATCACTTCAATTTATTTCTTAAAGGTGCTAATTTCGATAAAAAATGAGAACATTTGGTTCTGTCATTCAATATTAGGTGCCCGCCGTATAAGTCAGAATGGGAGCCAGCCGCATAATCAACTGTTAGCCAGCCAAGTGTACTTGGCCACGAAAAATTAAGGACATAGAATGGATAATTTGACTGTAAGAGAAATTATTGAGCAAGTAAGTGCCGGTCAAATTAGGATACCTGCCTTTCAAAGAGGTTTTGTATGGGAACCGGATAGAGTGGCACACTTAATGGATAGTATCTATAAAATGTACCCGTTTGGAGCTTTGTTATTTTGGAGAACTAATGAGCAGCTTGATGTAGAGCGAGAGCTTGGCCCTTTTATTCTTCCAGAACCGAAAGAAGACTATCCAATAGATTATGTTCTAGATGGCCAACAGAGGATAACTTCAGTCTATGCCACATTTCAGACTGATACACAGGTAACTCAGGACGAAAATTGGAAAGATATATATTATGATCATACGGTAGCCGATGATGCACAAGAACCTAAGTTCTTTGCGCTACTCCCAGAAGAGGTAGATGAAAACCGGCACTTTCCACTTAGGACACTTTTCGATACAACTGCATATAGGCGAGCGACAAGAGACCTTAGCGATGAGCTCGCTGAAAAAATAGACGCCATGCAGTCTCGGTTTAAAGAAGCCAATTTACCAGTTCAACTGTTTCGAACAGATCAAAAAGCAACTGTAGCTACAATTTTCGAAAGAATTAACCGCCAAGGCGTTCCTCTAGATACGCTTCAGCTGCTTGAAGCGTGGACTTGGAGTGAAGACTTTCAACTTCACAACCAGTTTGAAGATCTTGTTGAGGAGCTAGAAAGCAAAGGGTTCAAAACAGAATCTTTCGACGAGAATTTATTATTACGCTGTGCTTCAAGCATATTGGTAGGGGATCCCCGGCCAGAAGCCATTGTTGAAATTCGGGGAGAGCAGATACGTGACCGGTTCGACGAGGTGCTAAATGGCGTTCTCGGAGCCTTAGATTTTTTACAGATGAATCTGAATGTAAGAAGAATTGAAAATTTACCGTTTCAAACTCTTTTAGTTCCTTTGTCTGTTTTTTTTGCAGTTTCAGGGGGAAAACAGATCGTAGTATCTCAAGAGCAGCGAGATCGCATACTCCGTTGGTTTTGGAAAGCTTGTTTCGTCAAGAGATATAGCAGTGGAGTCCTCAGAAATCTTGAAGAAGATATGAAGCAAATGCTTCAGCTAAAAGGAGGGCAGCAATCTTCACTTGGAAACTTCTCTATAAATTTATCTGAAGATTATTTCACAAGCAATAATTTTGGTATCAGAAATGTAAACTCGAAAACTTTTGTACTTCTCCTATCCCAGAATAGTCCTAGAAGCTTTATATCCGGATCTCCTGTTGACTTAAATACAAAGTTGAAAGATTACAACAAATCCGAATTTCACCACATGATGCCCCGTGCTTTTCTTAAGGAAGAGAGTGATCTTCTTTATAACCCTAACTGCCTGGCCAATTTCTGTTTTCTTTCTCGCTCTGAAAATAAAAAACTCGGTGGTGTTCGTCCAAGTATGTATAGGGAAAATATGGCATCAAACCTTGAGGAGATACTAGAGTCAGCATATTGCCCTGAAAATCTATTTGATGATGATTTCAACAAATTTGTAGAAGCTCGAGTTGCTCTTTTAATTAAAGAGGCCCGTGCTCTTTGTGAGTAACTATGGCTAACAAGTTGCTGCACTCGGAAAAATTACTCGCTACGCTCCTAATTTTCCGGTGATCAAGGCGTTATCCATTTTTACTAGCGTGCCAGATATAAACCGCGCTAGCGATTAAAGCTTTTAGGTAAATTTCACTCATCTTTTCCCGTATACAGGCAACACCCTCTATCCTACAGGGCTGGACATACAGGATAAGAAAAGGCATAACATGCCCTTTGCACGCGTTGCGCTTTCCGTTGTGTGCGTTTGTGCTTGATAGCCTGATTTTACACTACTCTGTCTATACCCTGGAGTAATTAGAAATATTATGACGACGAAAGAACAGGGCGTTCAGGATCCCGATCCCCTGGATAAACTGCCGCCGATCCTGAAGAAGAATTTATATAAAAACCTATGTGTCTGTAACGAGGTGGTGAAGATGGATATTGTCGATGCCATCGTAAACGGGGCGACCACCGTGAGTGAGGTTAGAAAACAGACCT
>JABURU010000217.1 GCA_014762485.1 Gammaproteobacteria bacterium
GATCAATGAAGTGGTAATGGTGGGTGGTTCTACCCGCGTACCTCGCGTACGTGAGAAGGTCGGTGAGTTCTTTAATACCGAGCCCCTGGTCGATATTGATCCGGATAAAGTTGTCGCAGTGGGTGCGGGTATACAGGCCGATATTTTAGCCGGTAACAAGCCAGATGATGAATTGCTATTACTGGATGTATTACCCCTGTCTCTGGGGCTGGAGACCATGGGCGGCTTGATGGAGAAGGTGATTAATCGTAATACGCCGATCCCCGTTTCTCGCGCACAGGACTTTACGACCTTTAAGGATGGGCAGACGGCTATGGCCGTTCACGTTGTGCAAGGTGAGCGTGAGCTGGTTGATGATAATCGTTCATTGGCGCGTTTTGAGTTGCGCGGTATTCCGGCGATGGTTGCTGGTGCGGCGCGTATTCGAGTGACCTATCAAGTGGATGCCGATGGATTGTTGTCGGTATCAGCGAAAGAAGAAACCACCGGTGTGGAGAGTAGCATCCAGGTAAAACCATCGTATGGTCTGACCGATCAAGAGATAGAGGTGATGCTCAAGGCATCGATGAGCCATGCCCAGGAAGATGTGGATGCACGTAATTTGCGTGAACAACAGGTGGAAGCAGACCGAGTGTTGGAAGCGATCCATGCCGCCTTGTCAGAAGACGGTGATGAACTGCTTAACGCGGAGGAACGAAACGAGATTGTGCACGCGATGGAAAGCTTATTAAATGCACGTAATGGCACTGAAGCGCGTGTTATCAAACAGACAATCGATGCTTTGGATAAAGTGACGGCGGATTATGCACAGCGTCGTATGGATGCCAGTATCAATAAAGCGATGGCCGGTCATAAGATCGAAGAATTCGAGAATTAAGGAGTTGTGCTAAGTTCCTGAAACGGCGCTGACAGCGTTATAAATCTTTTCGAAATGCCTATCTACATATATAAACGGTATTTCCTCAATTGGTTTATCTCCTATCATCATGCGTTCCATGAACCTGGCCTGTTCCATAGAGGAATAAGTATATGCCACAGATTATATTTCTACCCCACGAAGAGATCTGCCCGGAAGGCGCAGTCATTGAGGTGGAATCCGGTACCACCATATGCGATGCAGCGGGTGCCAATGATATAGATATAGAGCATGCCTGTGAGAAATCCTGCGCCTGTACTACCTGCCATGTGATCATTCGCGAGGGATTTGATTCCATGGACGAGGCCACCGAAGATGAAGAAGACCTGCTGGATAAAGCCTGGGGACTGGAGCCAGATTCACGCTTAAGCTGCCAGGCGGTTGTGGGTGATGCCGATCTGGTCGTGGAGATCCCCAAATACACCATCAATATGGTGAAAGAAAATCACTAAGCGAGGAGTCTACGATGAGCCTGAAGTGGACAGATACGCTGGACATTGCGATAGAACTGGAAGAACAGCATCCGGATGTCGATGTGCAGTGGGTTCGATTTACGGATCTACATAGCTGGGTATGTGCTCTAGAAGATTTTGATGATGATCCCGAAGGTTCTAGTGAGAAGATTTTAGAGGCCATTCAAATGGCCTGGCTGGATGAGCGTGATTGATCCACACATACTTGATGCACTGAAATAGCCGTACCCCATACACCTACAATTTATAAGCTAATGTGATCGTGGAATATTCGATTAGATTGTTAAATCTGTGAATATTTTAATGAGAAACTTGGCTTTTAAATCGACTATGTCATGATGAAACATCATAAAAATTATCATTTTGACAATATCAAGAATGGGTGGCAGTTTGAATCGAACCACACGGTTTAAATATAAGGATTTTCTAATACCAATAGCTCTGTCTCTATTGGTCATTATCAGTAGCCTATATAACTTTCTTCTCTTTCATACCGTCGCTGAGCTATTCTCCATTACGGTTGCCATTATCATGGCCGTCGTGGCCTGGAATATGTATCCCTTCACCAGGAACAACTTCCTGTTATATCTAGGCTGCGGTTATTTCTGGGTAGGCATTCTTGACTTGATGCATACCCTGACATTTAGAGGGATGAATCTAATCATCACAGACGGTGCAAATACCGGGCTTGAATTCTGGATAACGACCAGGTACCTGGAAGCCGCACTACTGCTTACCTCGCCACTATTCTTAACTCGTACTATTAATCCTCAAAAAGTCTTCACATATTTTGCTTTGATCGCGTTAATTATATTTTCAGCCGTGATAAACGGATGGCTGCCTGAATTATTTATTGAAGGACAAGGGCTGACAGATTTTAAGATATATAGCGAGTACGTCATTATTGCAATATTGGCGTTGGCGATATTGACACTAAATAATCATCGCGAGCTATTAGATGCACGCGTGTACCACCTTATGATTGCATCGATTGTATTAACCATGTTGGCGGAGATTTCATTTACACTCTATCTCGATGTGGTTGAGCTTCCTGCTATTGTCGGTCATATATTAAAAATGTTTTCGTACTGGGTTATTTTCCTGGCCGTAATTCGTACTACTTTACAGGAGCCTTTTGCGATGATGGCAAAAGAGGCCAGCACATATGATGCGATACCTGATGCCACCATAATTACTGATGATTCTGGTGTAATTCGGCAGGCAAATAAAAAGGCTGCAGAGCTTTCTAAAATACAAGTTTCAGAGTTGATTGGTAAAAATAGTGCTGATGTTTTTCAAATAGGCAAGGACGATATTGTAGATGGTCGTTTATGTGAAAAAGAAGTGCGCATTGGCGGAGAGGATAAATGGCTATCGTATTCCTATACGCCTATAGCTAAAGGCCATGTCACAAGTGGCCAGGTAGAAGTAATTCGAGATATTACCGATAGAAAGCAGGCCGAGATAAAATATGAGCAGGTTAACTCGTTAAAAAATTCTATTATTGAAAACCTGCCGATGATGTTGTTTGTAAAAGATGCAGAATATCTACGATATGTCGAATGGAATAAAAGTGCAGAGCAGGTTACCGGGCTTGTTCGTGAAAATATGTTAGGTAAAGATGACTATGATCTCTGGACAAACGAAGAAGCGGAATTTTTTATACAGAAAGATCGCGAGGTATTAGGCGAGCATAAACTACTGGAAATACCTGTAGAAACGTTATCAACTGTTAATGGTATTAAGGAGTTGCATACACGGAAAATACCCATCTATGATGATGAAGGAACGCCTCAATATTTACTTGGCTTAGCAGAAGATATATCCGAGAAATTACAAACTGAAAAAGCTTTGCGTGAAAGTCAGAAGATGGATGCATTAGGTAAGTTAACCGGTGGTATTGCTCATGACTTTAATAATATGTTGAGCGTGATCCTTGGGTTTTCTGAAATAATGAAAGATCGCCCGATTGATGGTGAAAAGGCTCAGGCTTACTCACAGGAGATTTTTAAGGCCGGCCAACGTGGAATGAAACTGACCAAGAAATTGCTGGCATTTACACGTAGCAAAGAGTCTGATGCAAAGATCGTAGATCTAAATAGCATATTGCTAGATGAGCAGCATATGCTTGAAAAAACATTAACGGTTCGTATCGAATTAAAATATGATCTGGTTAAGGATATTTGGCCTGTTAAACTAGATAGTACAGACTTTGAGGATTCAGTATTAAATATAGCTATCAATGCTATGCATGCGATGAGTGGTTCGGGTTCTTTCTTTATTGCCACCAGTAATGAGTATGTCAGTCACGTGTTGGCAAAAGAACTAAATATCCTGCCTGGGGCTTATGTTATGCTCACATTATCCGATACCGGTATCGGTATGGATGAAGTCACATTGTCACATATATCTGATCCATTTTTCTCTACCAAAGGTGAGCTTGGGACAGGCTTGGGCCTGAGTCAGGTATATGGGTTTGTTCAGCGCAGTAATGGAGGCATTAAAGTAATATCAAATCCCGGTGAAGGGACAACATTCCGCCTGTATTTCCCCAGGAGCACGGAAACTCGCACAAACCAGGATGCGGCTGACTCTTTTTCCATTGAGGGCATTGTCGGTGATGAACATATACTGATAGTGGATGACGAGCCGGCGATTCGCTTACTAATGACCAAAATTCTCAAGCGTGCAGGTTACCAGGTTAGCAGTGCGACAGATGGAGAAGACGCCCTGGAAAAGCTTTCTTCTGAAGAATTTGATCTGATGATCACCGATATCATTATGCCGAGAATGGATGGTTTTCAGCTCACGCAGCAGGCGATGAAGTTATACCCCGAGATGAAGGTACAACTGATCAGTGGCTATAGTGATAATATTGATAGATCAAATATTGAGGACTCGGTCTACGAAGAGATGCTACAGAAACCATTTGGCAAGGAAGAGCTGCTTTTACGTGTGCGCGAGTTAATGGATTCTGATCAGGTAAAATAGCGGTGCCTAAACGGCTTAATTCCCGACAAATTTCGGCGAAATACAGCCCGATACGGATAATTTAAAAATATCTTTTGTTTTCAATGACATGGTAACGTGTCACTTACCCATCACTGTGCCTCTACCGATTGCGTCAGCCGATGACAAACGGTAAGATCACAGGCTTCGATTTTGCTAGCAAAATCAATCGGATTTAGGCCGTTTGCAATGACTGCGGGCGGCTACCTCTATATATCACTTTTGAAACTGGAGTTTGGCAATGGCCGTTGAACGCACTATTTCTATCATCAAGCCCGATGCTGTGGCAAAGAACGTAATTGGCAAGATCTACAGCCGTTTTGAGACCAATGGTCTACAAATCGTTGCTGCCAAGATGAAGCATCTGAGCCAGGCTGATGCCGAGGGTTTTTACGCGGTTCATAAGGAGCGTCCTTTCTTTGCCGATCTGGTGTCTTTCATGACCTCTGGCCCGGTAATGATTCAGGTACTGGAAGGTGAAGATGCCGTAGCCAAGAACCGTAAAATCATGGGCGCGACTAACCCTGCTGAAGCGGCAGAAGGTACTATCCGTGCTGATTTTGCAGAAACCATCGACGAGAACGCGGTACACGGTTCCGATAGCCTGGAAAATGCCAAGATCGAAATCGACTACTTCTTCTCTGCTGACGAAGTGTGTGCTCGTACTCGTTAAGAATTGCTCGTAGCTCGATATAAACCTCCCCTCAGGGGAATTAAATCCTGTAACAAGGTAGGAGTACCAACCGGATGACGACCGAAACTAAGGTCAATCTGCTGGGACTGAATCGAGAAGACATGGGGGCCTTCTTCGCCGGTATCGGTGAGAAGGCCTTTCGTGCGACTCAAGTCCTTAAATGGTTGCATCAATATGGTGTCTCGGATTTTGACGAGATGACCAACTTGAGTAAATCCTTACGTGAACGCCTGAAAGAAGTGGCGGAGATTCATGTTCCCGAAGTGATCATGGATCAACAATCCGCTGACGGCACTCGCAAGTGGCTGTTTCGCCTGGATGATGGTAATGCCATTGAAACCGTTTTTATCCCCGAGAAAGAACGCGGCACATTATGTGTCTCCAGCCAGGTAGGCTGTGCCCTGGATTGCAGTTTCTGCTCCACCGCCCAACAAGGTTTTAACCGTAACCTGAGCAGCAGTGAAATCATTGGCCAGCTATGGCTGGCAAATAAACTACTGGGGCGCGATCCAGGTGGAGACCGTGTGGTCACCAATGTGGTCTTAATGGGAATGGGGGAGCCACTGTTAAATTATGATGCCGTGGTGAGTGCCATGGATATCATGCTGGAAGATTTTGCCTACGCCCTGTCCAAACGCCGCGTGACACTAAGCACCTCGGGTGTTGTACCTGCATTAAACCGATTAAAGGAGCGCTGTGATGTGGCCCTGGCGGTATCATTGCACGCGGTACGTGATGATTTGCGTAATGAGCTGGTACCGATTAACCGTAAATACCCGATCAAGGAGTTGATGGAGGCGTGTCGTAATTACCTCGACCGTGATGGACGTCGTCGCATCACCTGGGAATATGTCATGCTTGCCGGGGTTAATGACACGGAACAAGATGCCCGACAGCTAGTGAAGCTGCTTAAAGGTATACCTTCCAAGGTTAACCTGATCCCATTTAATCCGTTTCCCAATACCCGTTACCAATGTTCGGATGCTGAAACGATCTTACGCTTCCAGAACATCCTGATTAATGCCGGTATCGTTACCATTACCCGTAAAACACGCGGTGAAGATATCGATGCCGCATGTGGTCAGCTGGCAGGTAAAGTACAGGATCGCACTAAACGCCGGTTTAAAAATATCGAGGTATCACAGGAGGTGGTATGAAGGCCTGGATTAGAACTCCCATCATCATCATTGGTATTGCCGTAGCGCTGTCTGCTTGTTCAAGTGCGGCCAAAAAGGCTGAGGAGGAACCTCGCCATGAAACTCCATCGCGTATTAATACTGAGCTGGGCCTGGGCTATCTGCGACAAGGCGACTATAGACGGTCGATGGAAAAGCTGAAAGCGGCGCTACGTTATGATGCTGAGAACCCACAGGCGCATCACTATATTGCCGAACTGCATCGCCGTCTAGGCGACAATGGTAGTGCGGTTAAGCACTATGAACGAGCCATAGAGCTGGCTCCCGAGGATGCTCGCCTGAGAAATAACTATGGCACATTTCTGTGTGAGCAAAACCAGTTCCAACAGGCTGAAGTTCAGTTCTTATTAGCCATTGGCGATCCGCTATTTGGCGGTCGCATGCAGAGTTATGAAAATGTCGGGATTTGTGCCGCACAGGCCGGAAAATTAAAAAAAGCGGAAGCCTATTTACGTAAGGCATTAAATTCAAACCCAAAGTTACCGACCGCTTTATATCGTATGTCGATGATTAATTATGATAAAGGTGATTATTTACGTGCGCGCGCCTACTTACAAAGATATGAACAAGTCGCCACTCATAATGCTGAAAGTCTGTGGTTAGGTATACAGGTAGAACACCAGTTAGGTGATCGCGATGTTATGTTGAAATACGCAACTGAACTATCACGCCGATTTTCAGAATCAGAAGAATGGGCGGAGTACACCAGCAAACGCTGGTAATAAGTAAGAATTACGGGGAAAAGAACTTGGCCAAAAACATACAAGCTATACGTGGCATGCACGATATCCTGCCAGAGCAAACGCCATACTGGCAATATCTGGAAGGTGTAATGCGTGATGTACTGTTGTCATATGGCTATCGTGAAATTCGTATGCCATTGGTGGAAATGACCGAGCTGTTTAAACGCTCTATTGGCGAAGTAACCGACATTGTTGAAAAAGAGATGTATACCTTTGATGATCGCAATGGGGATAGTCTGACCTTGCGTCCAGAGGGAACAGCTAGCTGCGTTCGTGCCTGTATGGAAAATGGTCTGTTGCATAACCAGTCTCAGCGCGTGTGGTATATCGGCCCGATGTTCCGCCATGAACGTCCACAAAAGGGGCGTTATCGCCAGTTCCACCAGATTGGTGTGGAAGTTTTTGGTATGCAGGGCCCAGATATTGATGCTGAGCTGATACTAATGAGCGCCCGCATGCTCAAGCAGCTGGACCTATCTGAAAATGTTGTATTGCATATTAATTCACTGGGTACCTCGGAAGCCCGTGCTGCCTATCGTAAGATATTGGTGGAGTACCTAGCGGCACACGGCGATAAACTGGATGACGATAGCAAGCGTCGCCTGGAGTCCAACCCTTTACGCATACTGGATAGTAAGAACCCGGATATGCAGCAGTTGATCGAAGACGCCCCCAAGCTAATGGATCACCTGGATGAAGAGTCCAGGGCCCATTTTCAGCGTGTAAAACAGTACCTGGATAATGCCGGGATTAAATACGTGGTGAACCAGCGCCTGGTTCGAGGCCTGGACTATTACAGTCGTACCGTATTTGAATGGATTACCGATCAGCTTGGTGCCCAGGGGACGGTTCTTGCCGGTGGTCGTTTTGATGGGCTGGTGGAACAGCTCGGTGGGAAGCCCACACCTGCGATTGGATTTGCTATGGGAATAGAGCGTTTAATTGCCCTGTTAGAGGATAACAAGCTGGCCAAGTCGATTGAATCGACGCCACATGTTTATATCCTGCCCATGGGTAATGCCGCTGAACTTAAAGCTATGGAACTGTCTGAAAGCTTACGTAATCAGGTAAATGGTTTACGCATCCAGTTACACTGCGGTGCTGGCAGCTTTAAGAGTCAAATGAAAAAGGCGGATAAAAGTGGTGCACGCTTCGCCATGATTTTGGGTGAAGATGAATTGAATTCGGGCACCGTCGCATTGAAAGATATGCAACAGGGTGAACAGCAACATTACGAGCAATCCCAGCTGGCAGAACACTTATCTGCTGTATTGGGACTGGTATAACTAATGGGAGGTCGCAGTGGAACATCTGCATGAAGAAGAACAGTTAGAAAAAGCCAAAGAGTGGTGGAATAAAAACGGCAAACTGGTAATTGGCGGTATTATTGTCGCCATAGTTGCTGCCCTTTCTGTTCAGACATGGCTACAGAACCAGCGCCAATATATGGCAATGGCTTCGGCTGAATATACCCAGCTATTAACATACATGGATGAGGACAAGGTGAAGGCCAAAGGGGCGGCTGACGCGATCACCACTGATTACGCTGATACACTGTATGCCTCGTTAGCAGCACTGTTTAGTGCGAAGCTGGCCGCAGATGAGAATGACTGGGCAGGTGCCAGTACTAAGCTGCAATGGATTACTGACAATGGTTCAGATGATGGTATCAGACACATTGCAAGAATTCGCCTCGCCTATGTACTGATGCAGCAGAACAAACTGGATGAAGCACTGGCTATTATCTCCGGCGAAGAGAGCGATGCCTTTAAGTCTGAGTATGCGGAAGTGCGTGGTGATATTCTGTTGGCCAAAGGCGATAAGGCTGGGGCCAGAGAGTCATATGTGCAAGCATTATCAGCATCTTCATTACAGGGCAACAATCGCCTGTTGCAAGTTAAGATCGATGACCTGGCGACTAAAAATAATGGGGCAAGCAAGTGATGCGCAGTAGTCTAATACTATTGTTGATTGCCTTTATTACCGCGTGTGGTTCTGATCCAATACGTGTACCTCACAAACTAGTAGATATTAAACCTGAAGCCAAAGTAAGACTACAGTGGGTCCGGCAACATGGTACAGGTAATGGTGTGCAATATGTGAAGCTGCAACCTGCGGTAAATGGCAGCATTATTTATTCGGTAGATCGCCAGGGCCTGGTTACTGCTTATGACAAGGCCACAGGCAAAACCGTATGGAGTAAGAAATATCCGATTGAGGCTTCTGCTGGCCCGACCGTGGACGCGGACTCGATATTGATTGCCTCTTTTAATGGTGAAGTTCTTGCCCTGAATTTAGAAGATGGTACGCAGAAGTGGAAAGTTCTGGTTTCCTCGGAAATACTGTCTGCTCCAGTTTCTGCTTCCGGTAAAGTACTGGTTCACACCAATGATGGAAAACTATTTGCGTTCAATAACTCAAATGGACAACTGCAATGGACCTATGACCGTACCGTTCCTGTCCTGAGCTTACGCGGTACCAGTAAGCCCGTTATTATTGGGGATATTGTTTTTGATACATTCAGCAACGGTAAGTTGACTATTTTAAGATTGAATGACGGTAAAGTACTGTTAGAGCAACCGCAAGCAATTCCTAAAGGCCGTACAGATCTGGAACGTATGGTCGATTCGGACAGTGGTCCCGTTGTTGATAATGATATTGTATATAGTGCTTCATATCAGGGCTTTGTGCATGCAACAAATCTGCGAGCAGGAAGAAAGCTGTGGCAGCGTGAGATCTCTACCTTCCTACCGATGTTAGTGCAGGGAGAGCTACTCTATATTGTTGATGAGTTCGATACGGTCTGGGCCATCAATAAGCGAAGTGGAGTGCCTGTGTGGAAGCAGGAACAACTTTATGCCCGTGCATTAACCGCACCGACGATGATGGGAGAATACTTACTGTTTGGTGATTATGCGGGGTACGTTCATGTTCTCGATAAGAATGATGGTCACTTTGTTACCCGAGTATTAGTGACATCGCCTGAAGAAGACAGCCACTATGATCTTACAGAGGAAGATGTAGCGGGTATTCAGGTAGCACCAGTAGTGAATGGTAATACATTTTATGTTTATGCCAACAGTGGGCGTATTGCTGCCTATACCATTCAATCCAAGTGAGTTCTCAAACTAATATGAAACCTGTCATAGCCCTGGTTGGTCGCCCAAATGTTGGAAAATCAACTCTTTTTAATCGTCTAACTGGTACCAGGGATGCCCTGGTAGCTGATCAGCCGGGCTTAACCCGTGATCGAAAATATGGTGAGGTGACCTTTCAAAAGCGTAGCTTTATCCTGATAGATACTGGTGGTCTAAGCGGGGAAGATGAAGGCATAGATGCCAATATGGCGAAACAATCCTGGCAAGCCGTAGAAGAAGCCGACATGGTGCTGTTTCTTGTCGATGCTCGTGCAGGCCTGGGAGCTGGTGATGAATTCATTGCCAAACAACTGAGACACTATGGTAAGCCTGTCATTGTCGTTGTGAATAAGGCCGAGGGACTTACTCCAGTAATGGCCGCAGTCGAGTTTCATGCCCTTGGATTGGGTGAACCATACTCGATTTCAGCTGAACATGGGCAAGTCATTCCCAGGTTAATCGAACACCTTATTCCTGAATAAACCATTGAAGAAGAAGAGGAA
>JABURU010000284.1 GCA_014762485.1 Gammaproteobacteria bacterium
TTAGATATGGCAATGAACTGGTAACGAAATATGACTGAAGTGTTAACGAATGTTAAACAGAATAATACTATCAGCCGACGTAACTTTTTGCATTTAAGTGCGGGTATGGCCGCGGCGGTATTTGCCTCCCCGGCGTTGATGAAAACCGCCAATGCCGCCGTGATTAGTGGAGAGCGTAACATCTCGCTTTATAATATCCACACTGGTGAAATCCTGAAGACGGTTTACTGGCAGGATGGCCATTATATTCCCGAGGCGATGGCGCAAATTAATCATATCCTGCGCGATCGTCGTAATGGTGAGATCGAGAAGATGGATAAACACCTGATCGATATGCTTGCCGAGCTACACCATAAGGTTGATGGTAAGCAGGCCTTTCAGGTGATCTCGGGTTATCGTTCACCAGCGACCAATACCTCGCTGCGCAAAGCCAGCAGTAAAGGTGGTGTGGCGAAGAAGAGTTTGCACATGCGTGGCATGGCGATAGATATTCGTCTACCCAAGGTGCAACTGGAACGCTTGCGTAAGGTCGCATCACAGATGAGGCGTGGTGGTGTCGGTTATTATCCACGTGATGGGTTTATTCATGTAGACGTAGGGCGTGTGCGCTATTGGGGTCAAAAGGTCTAAACAAAGGTCTCATGAAAACGGAAAGGGAGCACTCGTTGCTCCCTTTTTTATGCCCGTTTACTCATTGCCAGTAGCAATAGGGCGTGCGACATCTCGTATCCATTCGCTCCACGAGCCGGGGTAAAGTTTGGAGCCGTGTAAGCCTGCATATTCCATTGCCAGGATATTATGACAGGCCGATACTCCTGAGCCGCAATAGTGGTATACCTGCTCGCTATGATGATTGTTGATGATCCTGACAAACTGCTGCCGAATCGTATCGGCGGTTTTAAATAAACCATTTTCATCCAGGTTATCCGTTAAGGGATAATTTAACGCCCCGGGTATGTGTCCGGCGATGGGATCTATCGGTTCTACTTCGCCGCGATAACGTTCCGCTGCACGTGCATCCAGTAATAGATTGTCTTGCTGTTGTAATGCAGGAATCTCATCGGCAGAACATATCCAGCCGGTTTGCGGCTGGGGAACAAATGTACTGGCTTCTACCGTAGGGATATCAGTTGCTACAGCCCGTCCCTGTTTTTGCCACTCAGCGAAGCCGCCATCGAGTACTGCTACCTTGCTATGTCCTAGCCAGCGTAATAGCCACCATAAGCGTGAGGCAAACATACCATTGGACTGATCATAAATAATCACCGAGGTTTGGTTTGTAATACCCCAGTTAGATAGTGTCTTACTAAGTGATTCAATATGGGGCAATGGATGGCGTCCGGTATGATTACTCAGTGGGCCGCTTAGATCCCTATCGAGATGGGCATATATCGCACCAGGGATATGTGATTGTTGGTACTGTTGCATACCCTCATCAGGGTTGGCGAGATTAAAACGACAATCAATAAAGCAGTAGTCAGCTTGATCAATCACTTCCGCGGCCTGCTTGCTATCAATTAAGATATGTAAATCCATGGGGGCTCCGATGATTATCTGTTATAGTTTTGGCCAGAAAATAGTAATAACATAATTGCGGGAAACTGAAAAATGAAACGGCTGCTATTTATATGTCTTCTTCTGTGGTCATATTCGGCTACTGCAGATCACTTTGTTGGTCCCGGGTATTCCGCCTATAAACCCAATTACATTGTGCTTGGCCCGATTGTGTCCGATCCAGTTTTTCCTGAACAAGGTGGAGACGATGGGGAAATTCATTTTCAGGTTAGTTTTAAGATCCAGCCATTTGTAAATGGTGTGGGCTGGTTCGAAAAATTACGTTTTGCCTATTCACAGCGTTCATTCTGGATCGTGGGCTGTTGTTCCAGTCCGTTTCGTGAAACCAATTACAACCCAGAACTATTCTTTGATACTACTACGGTAGATTGGCTATACAAGAGAAGATCTAACGTCGAGTATGGTTTAAGACAAATCTCTCTCTATGAGCATCAATCCAATGGCCGTGAAGATGACTCTGACTTATCTCGGGGATGGGATCGAGTTGGTAATATGGATTTTTACTTCCGCAACGGTGACTGGTCAGCCGGTCTTAAATATGAACCTTCGGCCACAACCAGTTCACCGGGTAATGTAGATATGGTTGATTATTTTGGTAGAAATGAACTCTATTTCAAATATGAAACGATACCTTTACTAGCCGGTGCTTCATTTAGAAAAGGACGGTTGGCTAATACCTCCCGGTATGAGCTGGAGCTTGGTTATCAGTTGTTTGGCGAAAAGGATAAACCGGGATCCATGCTCTATGTCAAGTACTGGAATGGTGTAGGTGAAAGCCTGATGGAGTACGATAAAAAAACAAGTCGATTCATGATCGGATTTTTGTTATCACGAGATATGGAACGTTTTAATAATCATGACTAACTAATGATAAATAAGCGAGCCCGTGTTTATAATAACGACGCTATTTATTCGAAAATACCAGTGTTTCAGTTACCGCTACGGCCATCTGGTAATCTCCTTTTTACATGCTGATATTCTTTCACCGCCATAGCATTGGTCACTTAAATCGACAGATTGTGGTCGCGGAAAATATATCCTCATCAAAAATATAGAAGCACATATCAAACATAAAAACTAGCGTAGAAAGTGATTTTATATATTTTCCTGTAAGTGGCCTATACTTGAGTGATTTCTATCATATATTTATGATTATTTGAAACAGGATCTAGAGTTCAATTTTGTTGATTATTAGGCGTTTTTAATCTGTCATGAATAAAGGATTAATCCGTACGACCATTAGGTAGTGTATTGAGTGTTCGAAGAAGGACTTATGATGGATACAGATAATTTAAAAGATTATGAGCCAGGTCATGATATTCATTTAAAGCATGAAGATCCGACGATTCGGTTTCTGCATCGGATTATTAGAATGGCAGTAAAGGTGCTCGCTATTCTCATGGTGATGGTGATCGTTTGGGGAATAGGTGATGTTATCTATGTACTATATCAGCGTCTTACACAACCACCTATTATGCTGCTTCAAATTAACGATATCCTGGCAACCTTTGGTGCGTTTCTCGCGGTATTAATCGCAATTGAAATATTTATCAATATACGTCTATATATTAGTACGAATGTTATACCGGTAAGGTTGGTTATCGCGACGGCGTTGATGGCGATAGCGCGTAAAGTTATTATTCTGGATTTTGATGAAGTGACACCACCATTTATCTATGGTACGGCGGCAATTATTTTTTCTCTGGGCATCACGTACTGGTTGATTACAAAGAAAGCCTGAAAATACACGCTTAATAGTTTCTGTCTGGTATATGATGAATATATTTATCCATCAATTAGTGCTGAAATCTCATCGACAAATCTATAGCTCTCACATGCTTAGTTAGCGAGCCAATGGAAATATAATCCACTCCGGTTTCGGCTATAGCACGAAGCGCGTCTTTTCCCACACCACCCGATGCCTCCAGTTCGGCACCGCCATTAACTATGCTTACGGCCTCACGCATGGTGGCATTATCCATGTTATCCAGCATGATACGGTTGGCACCGACGTTTAAGGCTTCGCGTACCTCATCCAGGTTTTCGGTTTCTACCTCGATCATCACGTTGCTGTTTAATGCCTGTGCTTGTTTCACTGCACTAGTGATCGAGCCGGCAGCCATGATGTGGTTCTCTTTAATTAGTATCGCATCATATAAACCTACTCGGTGGTTATGTCCGCCGCCACATAGTACGGCGTATTTTAATGCCTTACGCAGACCGGGCAGGGTCTTGCGGGTATCCAGTAGCTTCACACCAGTTCTCTCTACTGCTTTCACATAGCTCGCGGTTTGTGTGGCGACGCCGGAGAGAGTTTGTAAAAAGTTTAACGCGGTACGTTCACCGGTTAATAGCTGGCGCGAGTTTCCGCTGATGTTGGCCAGCACGGTATTTGCGTAAACGCGATCACCATCGTTTACCTGCCAGTCGATGGCAATAGTGCTATCTAACTGATGAAACACTTCATTCACCCAATTGATACCACAGATCACGGCATCGTCACGACACAGGATCGTGGCGCTGGAGGTTTCATTGTCAGGGATTAACGCGGCGGTGAGATCACCCTGACCGATGTCTTCGGCCAGGGCCAGCGTAACCTGTTGTTCAATCTCTTGCCTGCTTAGGTAGGCAGGTAGTGTCATATTTGTACCATCAAAATATGTATTAATTCGATCAAGCGGATGCTGGCAAGGCGTAAACCGATGAGAAAGCGCAGCTTACAAATTGTAAGTGAGCATATCGAAGAGGTTTATAACGCAGTCAGCGCTGCTTCAGCGAATTAATTGACGCCCAGTAGCTCTACTTCGAATACCAGGGTCGCATTTGGCGGGATGACGCCACCGGCACCATGCGCACCGTAACCCAGCTCGGGAGGAATGGTCAGCTTGCGCTTACCACCGATCTTCATACCGGCGACACCTTCGTCCCAGCCGCGGATAACCATGCCGGCACCCAGGCTGAACTGGAATGGATCGTTACGATCCAGGCTGGAATCGAACTTGGAGCCATCGGTCAGCCAACCGGTGTAGTGTACGGTCACGGTAGCACCGGATGTGGCTTCGGTGCCTTCACCGACGGTGATATCTTCAATCTGTAAACCTGAGTCAGTAGTCACTGTGCTCATGATATTTCCTCTTGGTTGTAGTGTTACTTTTCAGGAACACGTAACACGATGTGGTGATAAGTCTTGTAGCGTTCGAAGGTCTCTTTGCTACGCAGACCGGAGAAATACTTAAACTTGGCCTTGGCGAATTTTTTGCGGAACAGCCAGGCAAACAGTTTGGATGTCTTGGGGTAGTTGATACGCATGTAACGGCCCAACGTTTGACCGGCTGGTGCCAGTACGTTCATCAGGAAGTTATTTACCATATCCAGGTTGGGGCTCATCTTCGAGGTGATGTCGGTATCGGAGATGATCTCAAACGGTGAGTCGGCCATCTGCTGCTGGAATTTTTTCCAGTTATGTCCGCCGCCAAAGCTACGATCACCGGGGCCGCCGTCACCGACGTTTTCGGTTTCAAAGAAATCACAAATGATGATTACGCCGCCGGGCTTAACGATCTTTTCCAGGATAGGGAAGGATTGCTCTACCGGGATGTACTGGAAGCTTTCACTAAACAGTGCCACATCGTACTCCGCGGAATTTTCTGCGACCGGGAATTGTTCAAACGGGATCTGGAACAGGTGCGCGGGCTTGTCTTTACGCGCTTCCAGCTTTTGATTCACCAGTTTGGCAAAACCAGGGGCCGGCACCAGGCCGTCGGCCTTGTAATCTTTATCTAGTAGCTGGCCGAAGATGTGGCCAGTACCACAGCCGATGTCGATCACGCGCACATCCCCTTGTGCGGGATCGGGCATATCGGCCAGCAGCATGTCGGTATAACGTTGCTGTGCCACGGCCATATTGGAAAATTTGACCTCGAGATCCTCATCCCACATGCCGTAGTGCATGTCATCGATTCCCAGAAGCTGTTGGCCCAGTACCAGGCCCAGCTCGCGACTATCCATCGTTTCTTTGGTTTTACTCATAATGATTACTGCTGATTATTCACAACAAGGCTGGATAGTTTACTGGATTGGGAGGGAAAGTCGACGCCACAGCCCACCTGAATGTGGACTGTGGTGTCGGGATGTGAGCCGCGTCTTATTTGTTAAAGACGTACTCGCGGCTCAACTTGAAGACCACTGGGCTTAGTAGCAACAGGGCAATCAGGTTGGGCAGCGCCATCATGGCGTTGAGGGTATCGGCGACCAGCCAGATGAAGTTCAGTTCCAGATCGGCACCGATGAATACCGCCAGTACCCACAATAAGCGGTACGGGGTGATGGCCTTCAGGCCGAACAGATATTCCACACACTTCTCGCCGTAGTAACTCCAGCCGAGGATGGTGGTGAAGGCAAACAGGGCCAGGCCGAGGGTAACGATATACCCGCCGACACCGGGCAGGGCCAGTTCAAAGGCATGCGAGGTGAGTGAGGCACCATTTTCACCGCTAGTCCAGGCGCCGGTCATGATGATCACCAGGCCGGTAATGGAGCAGATGATCAGGGTATCGATGAAGGTACCCAGCATCGCGATGGTGCCCTGGCGAACCGGGTTATCGGTTTGCGCCGCGGCGTGAGCGATAGGCGCAGAACCCAGGCCGGCTTCGTTGGAGAAGATACCGCGAGCCACACCAAAGCGGATGGCAGCCCAGACGGCAGCGCCGGCAAAGCCTCCTGTGGCGGCTACTGGGGTGAAGGCGTACTCAACGATCATGCCAATGGCGGCAGGTAGCTCAGCAATATTCATCAGGATGACTATCAGGCCCGCGACAACATAGGCAATCGCCATGAACGGTACCAGTCGGTGAGCCACCTTGGCGATACGCTTAATACCACCGAACAGCACCAGACCAACGGCGATGGCCATGACGATACCAGTGATCATTGGCTCGATGCCCAGTTTCGAGTCCAGCGCATCGGCGACCGAGTTGGCCTGTATCGTATTACCAATACCAAAGCCGGCGATGGCACCAAAGATGGCAAACGCGGTACCCAGCCAGGCCCACTTACTGCCCAGACCATTCTTGATATAGAACATCGGACCACCGATATGGTTACCGGCGGCATCTTTTTCACGATAATGCACCGCCAGTACGGCTTCGGCGTACTTGGTGGCCATACCGACCAGGGCGGTACACCACATCCAGAACAGGGCACCGGGACCACCGAGGAAAATCGCTGTGGCAACACCGGCGATGTTACCGGTACCGACGGTGGCGGAAAGTGAGGTCATCAGTGAGTCGAACGGAGTGATATCACCATCACCCTGTGATTTCCGGCCACCCCATAGCATGCGGAAACCGTACCCGATATGGCGTAAAGGCAGGGCACGTAAACCGCTGGTGAGGTACAGGCCTGTACCTAGAATCAGGACCAGCATCAGTGGTCCCCAGACGATGGAGTTGATTTGACCGATCAGATCATTCAGTAGTTCCATTATGTCCTCCAGTGGAGAGTTTTTGTTGTTAAAAGCTTTTTATAAGCAAGCTCTAATTAGCCTGTGTGGCAAATTATCCAGTTTGCTCTGGCCACTGTACCGAAAAGCAACACAAATGGCACGGCGTAGTCTTTATACTAATGCCGATAAGGCGTTAACGTCAGGGTATTGCCACGCTGGGTAAACTCCAGGTGCCTTAAAAATGACATGCCCAGCAGGATCACTTCATCTTTTTCCATAGGGTTGATGCTGGCATGAATGTTATGCAGGGTAATGCCGCCCAACTGGATGCTATCCAGTGTGGTTCTATAAGCCGTAATGGGACCATTGGCGGTGTTATAAATGGCCCTGGCTCCTTTGGCTAGCTGCAATTTTTCTGCCACAGAGATGGGGATGGAGACATCGCTGGCACCGGTATCGATAAAGAACACCACTTCCTGTCCATTGATCAGCCCACTGGCAACGTAATGTCCATAGCGATTGCGCTTTAATGTGACTTCGGCTTGCGACATATTATGCCGGCCCTGGTTTGGATTGTGTTGCTTATCCAGCAGCCGCTCAAACAGGCCAGTTGCCAGCAGCACGACCAGTATCCAGGCAGCAATCACCATGCCAGCGCCGATGCGTTTTTGTTGCTTCTCTTCAGACATAGGCTTTATTTAACACAGCATTGTAAACAATGCATGAACTAATGATGGAAATCATGAATTTGTACAGCAGTTCGTGGCAGTATAGGTATCAGCAACAAGCATCAACAGGAGGTTGCCATTGCAGAACTGGCTGATTGAGTTTGCCAAATCAATGCTAAGCAGTTTGCGTGATCTGGCTCCGATCATCCTGGTTATCGCCTTTTTTCAGTTGCTGGTTTTGCAGCAACCTATTCCCCATTTGGCCAGGTTGACCGTTGGCATCTTTCTTGTCGTGTTAGGTTTGACCTTCTTCATTCGAGGCCTGGAGATGGCATTATTTCCATTGGGTGAGACGATGGCCTATGCCTTTGCGAAAAAGGGCAGTGTGTTTTGGTTGTTAGTCTTTGCATTCTCTCTAGGCTTTGGTACCACCGTTGCGGAGCCTGCGCTTATTGCGGTCGCCAATGAAGCAGCTGAAGTGGCCGCGGTCGGTGGCATGATAGTTAATGACGAAGCGATCAAGAGCAGTTACGCCAACGGCTTGCGGTTTACCGTGGCGATATCGGTTGGTGTTGCTATTGTCATTGGTGTGATTCGTATTCTTAAGGGCTGGCCGATTCAAAACTTGATCGTTATTGGTTATGCCGGTGTGGTGATCATGACCTTCTTTGCGCCAAAGGAGATCATCGGTATTGCTTATGATTCCGGTGGAGTGACTACTTCTACTATTACCGTACCATTGGTGACGGCTCTGGGCGTTGGGCTGGCTTCCAGTATCAAGGGACGTAACCCGATGATCGATGGCTTTGGCCTGATTGCCTTTGCTTCCCTTACCCCGATGATTTTCGTGATGGCTTACGGCATGGTGGTGTAATGGATCTATTTCAAACCATACTAGATACCACGGCTTCTACTGTTTTTGATGTATTGCCTATCGTGGCGATCATCTTTGGCTTTCAGTTATTTGTTATACGTAAGGCGATACCTCGATTGAAGTCGGTACTAATAGGCCTGTTTTATGTATTAATAGGATTGTCTCTGTTCCTGGTAGGCCTGGAACAAGCATTATTCCCGTTAGGCAAATTGATGGCAACGCAGTTAACGGATCCGAACTTTATTTATGGTGAGGATGGTATCGCAGCCACCACGCTTAACTGGATTGATTATCGCTGGGTATATCTGTTTGCCTTTGCCATAGGTTTTTCTACCACCATCGCTGAACCTTCTTTGATCGCGGTGGCGATTAAGGCGCAAGAGGTATCGGCTGGTGCGATTAGCCTCTGGGGGTTACGCATAGCGGTCGCCATAGGTGTTGCCATAGGTATTGCTCTGGGTACCTATCGTATCGTGAGTGGTACACCGCTCTATTTTTACATTATTACCGGTTACATCATTGTGATCATTCAAACGATGTATGCACCGAAAACGATTGTTCCACTGGCTTATGATTCCGGTGGAGTAACCACATCGACAGTAACCGTTCCACTGGTTGCTGCCCTGGGATTAGGGTTGGCCTCTACGATACCTGGTCGTAGTACCCTGATAGATGGTTTTGGACTGATTGCCTTTGCCAGCTTATTTCCCATGATGAGCGTGATGGGTTATGCCCAGCTTAGTCAATGGCGAAGCAAGAAGGCGAAGCGACAAGCAGAAGGAGAATAGCCATGCACTTTAAGTTACTCATTGCACTGGTCGAAGATGATAAGACTGATGAGATCATGGACGCGGCACGTGAAGCGGGAGCCACAGGTGCTACGTTAATCAGCAATGCCCGAGGGGAGGGTTTAAAGAAGAGCACAACCTTTTTTGGTTTGACGCTGGAAACGCAACGAGACATGTTGCTGTTTTTGGTAGAGGAGCATCTAAGCCGCAGGATACTGGAGAAGATTGCCGAAGTTGGTGAATTTGATGCCAAGCCTGGAACCGGTATTGCCTTTTTGCTTGATGTGGAGGATGCCGTTGGTGTGGCGCTACAGGTTGAACAACTGAGCGGAGTCGTGGAGGAAAAGCTATGAGTGATCGCGAAGTGATACGTGTACGGGATGTGATGAAGAAAAACTATGACCTGGTTGATGGCATGATGACCGTACAGGAAGCATTGAAAAAGATGAAACACGTCGATACCAAGTGCTTGATTGTTGACCGTCGTCATGACGATGATGAATATGGCATTGTTATGTTATCTGATATAGCCAAGCAGGTACTGGCACGTGATAAGGCGCCAGAGCGGATTAATATCTATGAAGTGATGAGTAAACCGGTCATAGCCGTCGACCCGGGTATGGATATTCGTTATTGTGCCCGTATGTTTGAACAGTTTGGTTTGTCTCGTGTGCCGGTAGTAGAAGAGCGAACGGTGATCGGCGTCGTTAGTTATACCGACATGGTGATAAACGGCATGTGTCGAAACTTGTAAGGTTATAATGATAAAAATAGATAAAAATACCGGGTTACTTGATGGTGTTGCCTTTGTACCGTCCCCCAACCATGATGAACGCCCGGATGAAAGTGATATTTGTTTGCTTGTGATCCACGGCATTAGCTTACCGCCAGGGGAGTTTGGGGGAAAATGGATCGATGATCTGTTTACCAACCAGCTGGATCCTGATGCTCACCCCTACTTCCAGAATATCCACCAACTGGAAGTCTCCAGTCACCTGTTGATTCGGCGCACAGGTGATATTATTCAATATGTACCATTACAGAAGCGCGCCTGGCATGCGGGGGTATCCCGTTTTGAAGGGCGTGAACGCTGTAATGACTTTGCCATAGGTATAGAGCTCGAAGGCACTGACGACACGCCTTATGAAGCGATACAATATCAACGTCTGGCCGAGGTAAGCCATGAGATCATGCTGCAGTACCCGGCGATAGATAAAGAACATATAGTAGGGCATAGTGACATTGCACCTGGACGTAAA
>JABURU010000175.1 GCA_014762485.1 Gammaproteobacteria bacterium
CTTCATTGATTACATCTTTATTTTGTTTTTTGCGGTCACTCTTTGGCGACCATCCGTCTTACTGTATCCGTTTTTGCAGACAGTTCCAAGGAGCAAGTCCACTTATAGGCAAGGTTTAAATTTTTTGCAGCTGCGTATACGCCATGTCCTTGTACCACGCTAATTTTATGATTTTTAAGCGACTCCGAGACCATTTCCGGGGCGAGCTCGACATAGCGCTCATATGGGATCGATAAAATCGGTACATTTGGAAAGTAATATTGGCCTTCGAAATCGACCGGTGTGTATTCATTAATATTTAGTGTGAGCCCAACGGTATAGGGGCCATGGCTGTGCATCACGGCGCCCAGTTCGGGATTCTTCTGGTAACAGGCCAGGTGTAAGGGGGCATCCAGCGAGGCCCCGGTTCCCGGTCCATGTTCCAGGTCGCAGGCTACCAGCTCATCTTCGGTCAGGGTGTCGGCACAGGCGCCGGTGGGGGTAACCCAGATGGTGTGACCATCGCGAACCGACAGGTTGCCGCTATGGGAGTCATTCAGTCCATATTGGCGCAGCCAACGATAATATTGCAGGAGTTCGGCTTTTGCTGACATGTAAGATCTCTAGACAGGTTTGACGACGGCGAGGATGACTATAACCAGTAGCAGGAGTACCGGGAACTCATTCAGCCAGCGATAAAACACATGGGAGCGGGTGTTTTCATCTTCCTTGAACCGTTTTAACAGGTGGCCAAGGTAGAGATGGTAAATCAGCAAAATGGCCACCAGTGCCAGTTTGATATGTAGCCAGAGCATATGGCTATAGGCCGCCCAGGCATAATCGAATACCATCCACAGACCAAAGATCACACTTAATATCATGCCCGGGGTCATGATGCCGTAGTAGAGCTTGCGCTCCATGACTTTAAAACGCTCGATGCTGATCTTGTCGTCGGCCATGGCGTGATACACAAATAAGCGTGGCAGATAAAATAGCGCGGCAAACCAGGTGACAACGAAACTGATGTGCAGTGCTTTAACCCATAACATCATGCAACTCCTTATGGTGTTCTAGGCCGCCAGCATATCGACGATCAGTTTGTGTACCTTGTCCATGTCCATTTCGCCGATCTTCTTTTGTATGATGCGACCTTCGGGAGAGATCAGGAAGGTGGTGGGGGTCAGGCGAATATTGCCGAATGCCTGAGCCGCTTTGCCGTCGATGTCCAGCGCAATGGTGTATGGCACCTGGCGTGCCTTGATCAGGCTGTAAACCTGGTTTGGTGGGTCATAGGACATGGCGATACCAATAACCTTTAAGCCTTTGGCGGATAGCTCATTGTGCAAGTCAATCAGGTGAGGCATCTCTTTCAGGCAGCCGGGACAGGTGGTGGCCCAAAAGGTCAGTACTACAGGCTGGCCTTGCAGCTCAGAGAGACGGAAGCTTTTGCCGTCTATGGAATTTACCGTAATGTCCGGCACTTTTTGGACCCCGGCAGGGGATAGCCATACATAGGCCAGGGCCGCCAGGATCATCACCGCCAGGGTAGTGGTTAGTTTGTTTTTTAGCATCTTTTTAAACTATGTGATCAATATAATTAGGGGCATCTTATCCTGAATAGCGATAGTGTGCCTCGATGTCTTCGCGGGTAACGATACCAATCACACGCTGATTATCCATAATGGCCAGTGCGTCCATTTGCTGTGCCTGCATTAGGGATAGCGCATGTTGCTGTGTCACACGTGACTGTGTGGGTATCACCTCTCGACGCAATGCCGGTATCTCCAGCAGGTTAAACTCTCGCTGCTCCAGGTTTTCTGACAACGCTCGGGTTAAATCGGTTCCGGGGAGCATGGTTACCGGTAGAGCGTTATCCAGTATGACAATCCAGCGCGGCATGCTGGTCAGGCTCTCTTCCACTTTTTCCCGCGTGACGCTGGATGGTAAAACTTCAATGCGGTCATCCAGGGTGCGCAATACGCTGCTGCGGCGCAA
>JABURU010000341.1 GCA_014762485.1 Gammaproteobacteria bacterium
GAGAGGTTACGGCATCGACGATGGTCAGGCAGTCGTGATCGTGGGCAATTTTAACCAGTGTCTCGGCATTGGACATCGCGCCAGTTGAGGTCTCGGCATGAACGAAGGCGACTACCTTCGCATCAGGGTTGGCCTTTAACGCGGCCTCCAGCTTATTCGGGTCTACCGCCTCACCCCAGGTGTCCTGAACCATGACCGCAGTACCGCCACAGCGCTCAACATTCTCTTTCATGCGGCCGCCGAAAACGCCATTTTGGCAAACGATCACCTTGTCACCCGGCTCAACCAGGTTGACAAAGCAGGTTTCCATACCAGCAGAGCCCGGGGCAGAAACAGGCAAAGTCAGTTGATTCTCGGTCTGGAAGGCGTATTGCAGCATTTGCTTTACTTCGTCCATCATGGATACAAACAAAGGATCCAGGTGGCCAATTGTCGGACGAGCCATAGCCTGGAGGACACGCTCGCTCACATCAGAAGGGCCAGGCCCCATTAGCGTACGCTTGGGGGGTTGGAATGATTTAAATCCCATAATGTCCTCTTTTCAAAAATTCTATTCGAGCCGCTTTGCGGCATACTCCCTAACGTCATGTGTTTATACCACTGATTGACGTTTCCTTTACCCCTTATAGGGCTCTATTTCTTATTTCGGTTATTTCCCACCGGCGCAGTAGTATACTATAAGGCAGTGGCGACTTTCCTGCTGGAATGAGTGATTTTTTTTCGCTATATAAAAAATTAGCTTTTTCTAATTTATGAGGATTCTGATGGTAGCCAGTCGGTCAAACGAGAGCGCAGGCGAGCATGTGACTGTGACAGGATTTGGCTAATTCGGGACTCGCTAACCCCCAGTACCTCGCCTATTTCACGTAAGTTCAGCTCATTATCATAGTACATGGACAATACCATTTGCTCACGCTCAGGCAGCTTGGTAATCGCCTCGGCCAACGAGTCACGGAATCGGTCATCCGTCAACCCATCCAGGGGAAGCCCTGCCTGATCGGGGATCGTATTGATTAACGATTCGTCGGTATGCCCTACCTCATCAAGACTAAACAGGCGGGCGGAATTGGTGTCCTGCAGAATATGATAATAGTCATCCAGTGAGATCCCCATTTCTTCAGCAATCTCACTGTCTTTGGCATCCGTACCGGTGCGTGCTTCTATGGCCTTGACGGCGGCATCAACATCACGTGATTTCTTATGCACCGATTTGGGGGCCCAGTCATTGCGACGTAGCTCATCTATCATCGCCCCACGAACACGGATCGTTGCATAGGTTTCAAAGCTGGCACCCTGTTTGGCATCATACTGCCTAGCAGCATCCAACAAGCCTATCATGCCGGCCTGGATCAAATCGTCTACCAGAACGCTGGCAGGCAGTCTCCCTATCAAGTGGTAGGCCAAGCGTTTTACCAATGGCGCATGATCGGTAATCAGCTGGTCGGCATCTGCACTTTGACTATTTGAATACATTCTACTTGTTATACAAATTCTTCATAATTGATATGAGCATATCCCAAACTGTCCATGTTGCATAGGCTCAATGTAGTAGTGTAATTATTTTTTCTCTTTTGACAAACCAGGCTTAAGAGAAAATTTCAGACAGGCATGTCCCGAGGCATTATATACCTCCTGTGAAGGAAAGATTTTGGACTTAAAATTCATCGCCTGGCAACCATAAGGGAAGCGCTCATCCCAGGTAATATAGAGATGCTTGCAACGATAACAGTTAACGCGATCTGACATGAGGGGGAAATAGGTCTTAGTTATAATTTTCTGGCAGCTAGTTAATATCCATACGCTGAAAATTTCATAGTCTTATCAAAAACAGATTAAATACGACCGCGTAGTCTCGAACCAAATCATATTTCTGGGTCGTATGGCGGCTTTTATCTTAATCCATTGACAGTACATCCGCCATGATAGATATATTTTCATAGGAAGCCATGGCTTTCTCGATAACCGCGACACCATCATGTTGCGATATACCAATTGCTGATAGCCTTTGTGACATGCCTTTTATGTCGGTTTCACCATCAATCAGGCTAGTGGCTATATCTATACTCATTTGCAACAGAAAACTTAACTCCCAGTTCATGCCACGATAATCTCGCTCGTGATAATGTGCCAGAGCAGAAATGATGTCATCGGTTAACCCCCAGCGCTCAGCGATATATTCCCCCACTTCCGCAGGTGTAACTCCCAGCATTTCAGAGGATAAGGACATTAACTGAAAAACATTATTGCCGCTTTTATTAAAAATAGTGGCCATCGCATCAGATTTAATATCCACCATGGCCAGAATTCCCAGGCCATGCAATACCCCAATCAAGTATGCACGTTCCGGCTGGGTACGAATATCATCAATAGTGGATTTTTCAGCCAGGTTTTGGGCAATAAACCCAGCTAATAGTGAGCGGTGCCAAAACTGCTGGGCGGAAAAGCTGGGGCATAATTTGGTGTTAAAATTACCGCCGATCAAGATCGCAATGGCTAGAGCCTTGGCGGTTCGGACTCCAAGGACGTTAAAAATGGCATCTTTAGCTGTATATACCGGAGTCTTTGGCGAAAAGCTGGCCGAGTTGGCAACACCAACAATACGCGCTAACACCGCCGGATCTTTTTCTACCAGCTCTGCCAGTTCTTCCACCTCGATATCGAATGAGTGAATATCTGCCAGCTGACCAATCAAACTGGTCGATACCGTTGACAGGTATTTCACCTTGTTCAAACGGTTAAATATCTCTTCGCGCATAAATGCTACCAGCCATGTATAGAAAACGCAGGCATTATTGCCGATCTGTCAAGATGAGTAAATCGGTGGATAGTAATAGATATGTTAAACTATTTTTAGGAAGTGATTTCGATAAAAACGTAATTCTTCTATAGATTCTCGAATATCATCCAGCGCCAGGTGGGCACCATTTTTCTTCAGGCCACTCATCATTTGCGGATTCCAGCGCTTACCCAGCTCTTTAACCGTGCTGACATCCAGGTTGCGATAATGAAAATAGTCTTCAAGCCTGGGCATGTGGATCGCGAGAAAACGTCGATCCTGACAGATACTGTTACCACAAATTGGCGAAACATTGGCATCGACATACTGGGAGAGAAACTCGATGGTTTCCTGCTCAGCCTGCTGCTCAGAAACCTGACTATTACGCACGCGTTCAATCAGGCCTGAATTGCCATGGGTATTCGTATTCCACTCGTCCATGGCATTTAACACATCATCAGGCTGATGAATCGCAATCACAGGGCCTTCTGCTAAAATTTCAAGGTTGGAATCCGTCACAATCGTGGCAATCTCGATTACTTTGTCTTCTTCCGGCACCAGGCCGGTCATTTCCAAGTCTATCCAAATCAGATTGTCAGGGCTTTTCGTCATAGGTTCCTACCGGCACGGCTCTTTACTTAAACGGTTGCAGAGGCTAACCTGCTCATCGACAATAATCATATGATCAAATAGAGAAAAATGCATTTATTTACCACTATTTTTATATCAGTACTGGCCTTGTCATTTGTTACGCAGATGTGGCTTTCACGCAGACAAAGCCAACATGTTCTAACACACCGTAAACAAGTCCCATCCGCGTTTCGCCAGTCTGTTAGTCTCGATGATCACCAAAAAGCCGCTGATTACACCCTGGCCCAGGGGCGACTAGGTCACATTGAGCTCATTTATGGAACCCTGTTGCTATTGGCCTGGACACTGGGTGGCGGCCTGGCATGGCTGGATAATATCTGGAGCAGCTATCAATGGTCGACCATTCAAACCGGTATTGTTTTTCTAATTAGTGTCTCACTAATTATGTCGATACTCGACTTACCATTTACCATTTACCGTACGTTTGTGCTGGAACAGCGCTTTGGCTTTAACCGTACTACGGTCAAAACCTTTGTTAGCGACCTGGTAAAGGGCGCGATCATTATGCTGGTCATTGGCATTCCCTTCACCTGGCTCGTGCTCTGGCTAATGGACTCGATGGGTGAACTGTGGTGGTTGTATGTATGGTTGGCATACATGGCTTTAAGCTTGACCATGCTGTGGCTATACCCTGCCGTAATTGCGCCGTTATTTAATAAATTCACACCATTAGCTGATGATGTATTAAAACAACGTATAGAGGCCCTGCTGAGCCGCTGTGGCTTCTCCAGCCAGGGCATCTTCGTAATGGATGGTTCACGCCGTTCCAGCCACGGCAATGCCTACTTTACCGGTATTGGCAAGAACAAACGCATTGTCTTCTTTGATACACTCACCGATAGCCTGAAACACGATGAAGTAGAAGCGGTGCTGGCTCATGAGCTGGGACACTTCAAACGCCAGCATGTCAAAAAACGCATCGCGTTAATGGCATTCATGACATTTGTCAGCCTTGCTATACTGGGATGGCTCATCCAAAAGCCATGGTTCTATACCGCGCTGGGAGCAACCGAAGCCTCACACCACATGGCGTTAATGCTGTTCATGATGGTTAGCCCTGCGTTTACCTTTATGTTAACGCCGATCATGAGTTTTTATAGTCGCAAACATGAATTCGAAGCCGATGACTTTGCGGCAGAAAACAGTAACGCACATGATTTAATCACCGCCCTGGTCAAGATGTACCAGGAAAACGCAAAGACACTGACCCCTGATCCCGTCTATTCTGCATTTTACGATTCACACCCACCTGCCCCGATACGTATACAGCACCTGGGTGGCATGAATGAATAAATGCCTGGCATTACTTATCACCTTGTCGCTACTATTTGCAGCGACAACAACTCATGCTGCGGATATTAAGCGTGGCAAGAAGTTGCATGATCAAAACTGCCTCAACTGTCATTCTGAATTAATGGATGGTTTACCCAATAAGATTTACATTCGAAATGATCGGCGCATTGAGTCCTATGCAGCATTACTCAGACAGGTAGGCCGCTGTAAAGATAACCTTGGTATTGCCTGGCCAGAGGATCAGGTGCTGGATGTTGTCGAATACCTGAATACCAAATTTTACCAGTTTGAAGGCCTATAATGGCTCTTACTGATAAGCATTGCCAACCGTTAGTGCAAGGTCAGGCGACCCTATCAGATACATTAATAGAATCATACCTGTCGGAAATTGATTCGCAGTGGGAGCTGGTTGCCGATAACACGACAATACAACACTCGTATCATTTTAAAGATTTTCACAAAACCATGGCGTTTGTAAACGCAGTAGCCTGGATAGCACACCAGCAAGATCATCACCCAGATATACAGCTGGGTTATAACTACTGCACACTACAATTCACTTCACACGCGGCCCAAGGCTTGACCGAAAATGATTTTATTTGTGCGGCCAAAGTCGACTTGTTAGCCGTCAACTCTTAAGCCGGGTATTTATGTCCAAGCGTCGATTATCCCATCAGCAGCAGCGTCGAATCCAACGCTCTCAACAAAAGCACATCGGTAACATCGAAATCCAGGATCGTTCAAGCAAACAGGAAGAAAGACGTGGCCTGGTGATAGCCAACTACGGCAAAAAAGTATTAGTAGAGTCTGAAGAAAAACAGCTTATTACCTGTCATATCAAACAAAACCTTGGCGCCATTGTCAGCGGAGATCAGGTAATATGGCTAGAGGCCAATAGCTCCCGCCAAGAAGGTTTAATCATCGCTGTCATGCCTCGCAAAAGTGTTATTAGCCGACCAGTCTTTGCGAATAAAACCAAGTATATCGCCGCAAATATTGATGTGATGTTTATTGTTACCGCGCCGCTGCCGGCCTTGAATGAGGGCCTGCTGGATCGCTACCTGGTGATGGCCGAGTACAGTAACATCATGCCGGTTATCGTGTTTAATAAAGTCGATACGATCCATGAGGATGAGCTTAACGAGATAAAAAGCCGTCTTGATATTTATAAGCAGTTTGATTATCACATTGTCTATAGCAGCGTTAAAAGCCTGCATGGTCTTGATGAACTGACACCATTCTTACAAAACAAAACATCTATTTTTGTCGGGCAATCCGGTGTGGGGAAATCATCATTAATCAAGCAGCTACTACCCGATGTAGAGATAAAAATTGGCGACATATCCACAGCAACAGGCAAAGGTGCGCATACTACGACCGCAGCGTATCTTTACCACCTATCACAAGGTGGCGAGCTGATCGACTCACCAGGGGTACGGGAATTTGGCCTGGTAAATATCGAGAGTGATACGCTGGCAAATTATTTCAGAGAATTCCAGCCACACCTGGGCCACTGCCAGTTCCGTAACTGCAGCCATGTGAACGAGAAAGGTTGCGCGATTACCCAGGCACTGGAAACACAGCAGATCACCGATAAACGTTATCAGAGTTACCTACGTATTCTAGACTCACTGCAAGATGAGCGATAAAGATCGAGTTAGTTTCCTAACAATTGCTGCAGATCATCTTCCAGCTGTTCTGTAGGCACCCTCTCTCCACCAGGAAGCTGAACCGTGTCTTGTGTCGTGACAGGCTCCTCAACCTCCGTTGGTGATGGTCTCTGAGGTCTTGGTTGTACAGGATTAGGATTACGTTGCGGGAAAGCTTCCATCTGCCTTTCAATATTTTCCAGAATATTCGGCAAACTACGGGTAAAGTCGGTTCCAGCGTCTTTTTGCAGCTCCAGTGATGGGCCTTGCTTCATCGCAGCCACCGCTTTCTTATTGAGGATAATAATACTAATCCGACGATTCACCGGGGCCATCGGGTTGGCTTTATCCAGCGGCGCTTCACCCGCTAAACCAACCACCTTGGCAACCTTATCAGAGGTATAACCACCTTTTACCAGCTCGTAGCGCGCGGCATTGGCGCGATCACTGGAGAGCTCCCAGTTCGTGTAGCGCCCCTCCTGCTCACTGACTCTCGCAGCATCGGTATGGCCTGAAATAGTAATAGGATTGGGTAACTCATCGATCACCTTGGCAATCTCATGCAAGACTTCTTCTGAGTAAGGTTTTAACTTGGCGCTGCCTGGAGCAAACATCGGACGTTTGTCCTGATCGACAATCTGCACACGCAGACCTTCATCAGTAATATCAATTAACACCTGGTCTTTAAATTCTTTTAGTACCGGGTTGCTATCGATGGTCTCTTCAAGGATCAGTTTTAACTCCTCGAATTGTTTGATCTCTTTCGCCTTCTCCATGATCTCTTCTTCTGACGGCATCTCCTGAGGGTTACGGGACTTAATCTCACCGCCCTCGCCTTTGGGAGCATCCATCGCCCCGCCCATATCAATGACCGCGGTACTGGCACCACCTGCGGCAATAATCACACTGGGCTGCTGAAAAAAGTCAGAGATGGAATCTCGCTCCGCCATCGTCGTGGTCTCAAGGATCCACAGCAACAGAAATAGCGCCATCATCGCGGTTACGAAGTCAGCGTAGGCTACTTTCCAGGAACCACCGTGATGTGCATGCCCCCCCTTTTTTATTTTTTTTATGACTATCGGGGCGGTGTTTATCTCATCTGCTGCCATTCGATATGCTCAATTAGCGTGGCTGCTTGACGTACTCTTCCAGCTCAAGGAAGCCGGGACGATCAGCATGGTCAATTACCTTACGACCAAACTCGACGGCCACCTGAGGACTATAGCCATTCAAGGTAGCGAGAATACATTGCTTAATGCAGGTAAGGTATTTGCCTTCATCAGCCGCCATGGCCTGCATGGCGTTGCCCATTGGACCAACAAAGCCATAGGCCAGCAAAATACCGAGGAACGTACCTACCAGGGCGGCAGCGATATGGTAACCCAGCTCTGCCGGTGAACCACCGATAGAACCCATGGTGATAATTACCCCGAGTACCGCGGCCACGATACCAAAACCCGGCATACCATCACCCATCGTGACGACCGCGGCACCCGGTGCATCGGCCTCATGGTGGTGATTATCGAGCTCAGCATCCATCAGATTTTCCAGTTCCATCGCATTCATATTGCCGCCAACGATCATCCGTAGATAGTCGCAAATAAACTCAACGGCCCCATGGTCTTTTAAAATGGATGGGTATTTATTAAACAGGTCACTACTCTCCGGCTCCTCTACGTGAGGTTCCAGCGACATCAAGCCTTCCTTACGCGCCTTGGTAAACAGCTCATACATCAGGGCCAGGACTTCCATATAAGCTTGCTTGTTATAAGGTGAGCCAGATAGCAGCTTGGGCAGGCCAGCAAGAGTCGCTTTTAGCACCTTGCCAGGATTGGTCGTAATGAAGGCTCCTACGGCCGCACCGAAAATAATCACAACCTCTGCAGGTTGCCAAAGAATGCCCAGCTTACCGTGTGCCATAAGGTAGCCGCCGATGATACTGACTATAACGATGATATTACCGATTATGAACTTCATTCAGACCTTACCTGTCTCCGTTGTTGTTATGCTAAAAACATGGACACACAAATAATATATTGTTAATAGTATGCTTTAATACCAAACCCAGTCAAAAGGTTACGCGCAATAACTGAGAAATTGGAGTAAATGGGAATATATTT
Source organism: Gammaproteobacteria bacterium (assembly GCA_014762485.1). GTDB lineage: Bacteria > Pseudomonadota > Gammaproteobacteria > Thiohalospirales > Thiohalospiraceae > JABURT01. The sequence continues at coordinate 8,490 of JABURU010000341.1, forward strand.
AACACTGTTTTAACAGCTTTCTAACTTCCGTTAGCTAGAAACCAGACATTAAGAATACCTAATAGATGAATCAATCTCTGGCAGTTTGAACCGAATATCGTAAGAGGAATTGTATGTCAGCCACACTGCAAGAATGGACCGACAAGCTTACTAGCGAAGCATTACCAGTTCTGCAATCCACGCTGGACAACCTCAAGCAACTACTAGCCGACGATTCTGCCAGCTACAACCAACTCTCTTCCGTCATTTTGACCGATCCCAACATGGTGGCGAATACCATCAAGGCAGCGAATGAGCAGGCAACGGAGCGTATGCATGGCACGATACACACCGTAGAACACGCGCTGATGCGGCTGGGAATGGATGGTACACAGGCCTTACAGGCCAATTTGCCTGTGCTGGAGCAAATGCTGCAAGATCGCAGCCCAGAAATTCAAAATCAGGTTATGGGCCTGTATGAGCGCTCACACCATGCCGCCTACCAGTCGATGGACTGGCTAAAAAGGCTCGGTGATATAGAACCAGGGGAGGTCTACATTGCCGGCTTTCTGGTCAACCTGGCCGAAGTCCTAATGTGGTTGTACGAGCCGGAAACAGCGGCCAAGGTGAAAGCCCACCGGGTTCAGTCCGAGCAAGGCTTTGATCAGGCAGAAGAAGAGATCCTGGGCGTAAGTTATGCACAACTCACCCAGTCACTGATCCTCAAACTCCAGTTGTCCCCTTTGCTGGCACAACTGCTATCAAAAGAAAACATCGACAATCCTCGCTGCCTGGGAGTGTTGTTAGGTCAACGACTCTCATATCTGGCGGAAAAAGGCTGGTATCACGAAGAGATTATTCATTGCCTGGGAGACGTGGCAGAGTTTTTACGCCAGCCACTGGATGTCACCATCGCCATAACCCATAGCAATTCTGCCCATGCCGCACGCCATCATCAGTACGGCATCCCGGCGGCGGCCGGTTATCTGCCAATGAGCAGCAGCGGACTACCTGCAAAATTACTGGATGACGAAGCGCAAAGAGTGGCCAGTTTCGACTTACCCACGTTGATCAGCATGGAACAGATCGAACGCATTATCGAACTGCGCGAACAGGCCGGCAGCTCTTATGAAATGGCCGTTCATGCACAGCCCGACACTTTACTCTACGAACATGATGTCGTCATCAAGGAGCCATTAAAGGAAGGCTATGATACCGAACTGATCATCAAGGAAGACGTCGATGGTGATGATAACTATATCTATTCTTTCGAGGTGCATGATCACAAGCTAGAAGAAAAAGGCATATGCCAGGTTCCAGACGAAAAAACCCTGGATGAGGTGCTGCAGAAATTAACCCGCGAGATTGATCAAAGCATCAGCATGCCAGACATTATGAACCTGGTGATGAAAGGCATGCACGATGGGCTGGGGCTAACTCGCGTGGCCTTCTCGATGTTAATCCCCAACCAGACCGAGCTTAAGGCCAGGGCCGTGCTCTCCCTGGATCAGGACTGGGCCTTCCAGCATTTACACATCCCTCTCAAGCCGACAAACCTGTTTACACAGGTTATCGCGCGCCCACAGGCACTTTGGTTCCAGGCGGATAACCACGACAAGATTTGGCCGCATATACCGGAAGAACTGAAAACAGTATTACACGAAGACG
>JABURU010000014.1 GCA_014762485.1 Gammaproteobacteria bacterium
TATAGGATGGCATAAAGCCGATACGGAGAAGACGGTGATGGCGGCACTGTTGGCAGGCGTGCTTATTTCTGAGCAATCTGATAATAGTCCGCAGTTTGGTGGTGCCATTACCTATAGTCGAGGGCGTAGCGAGATAGATTTCAGTGCATTTTGGCGACAAGGTACGGGCATGATGACGGATATGAAGCGCTATGATCTTTCCTGGCAATATCGACTTGTTCCATCGGTTAGGCCTGATTGGGAATCAGTTCCTGAATGGTATGGTGTTATTGAACTGGGTGCGCGCTGGATGGACGAGCCATCAATACCGCACCAGCTGACGGTGGGTATTCAACGTTTGGCTGGCCCCCTGGTTTTGGAAGGGGGGGTAGTAATGCCTGTAGAAGGCGATGCGGATAATCAATATATTATGAGCGCGCGCTATCGCTTTTAATTGTTGTAGTTAGTTATATAAAAGAACACACACTACATAAGAATATTACTGCTCTATAGCCGATATAGATAAAGCGGACCTCATGTGAGGTCCGCTTTTTTTGTCAGGCGGTAACGATGATGCCAGTAATTCAATTAAACTTCGTTGTAATATCTTGCTGTTTCTAGCCATCATCAGTCGAGTAAAATATTTTTATATAAACCTTTTTAGAAAGCTTTCAAGTTTTGGTTTTATACACCAAAGGCTAAGTTGGTAAGTGTAGGAAGGTTGTTATAATAAGCACTAAACGGTTTTTTAATGATGTTTGCCTGTTCGTCAATATTCATAGTTTAAAAGGCAATGCGAGTATTGATGGTATGCGAGATCCGTCCATTCGGGTTTATGGTTCTGCATGTTTTGAATGTTTAAGGTCTCGGCATCAATGATGATAGGGTATTCAGCTACCTGACCATCATTAAATTCAAATTGATAGTGTATTTCGAGATGTTCCATTACTAGACTCATACCAGTGTTTCAGCGATGAAGTGTGGCGTTTTTTGGGCTAAATAGATGTGATTGTATGTGCAGGAAGAACAGGGGTTATGTCACATATTAGATAATGATGCGGTAAAACATCGGTGCTATTGCAATACCATGGGGTGATATTTTAGCCAAGCTCTTAAATCTGGGACAGGCTGATCAAGATGAGAGAAATTGGATAAGGTATATCGTGGTGAAGAGATGAAAAAAAGCCCTCAGAAGAGGGCTTTTTTATTACTGGTCTTTTTTATCTTCATCAGGTTGAGAGTCAGGCTCAGCATCAGATGAATCCGTTTCTTCACTGGGCTCGGTTTCGTAATCCCAGTCTTCGTACTCATTCTTATCCATCTTGTCGAGCTCGGCGTCCATTTCCTCTTCGGTCATGGGCTCCCACTCGGCTTCGGCTTCATCAGCAAAGACCAGGCCTTCATCCTGAACCGCGTCACGCCACTCTTCCTTATCGGACTCGGCTTCTTCGTTTGCTGTATCGTCTTCGCTAGAGTCGTCAGACTGTGTCGCCAGAGCGGTTTCCTCGCTCACTTCTTCCTTGCGCACAAAGGCCCTGGAGAAGATGACGCCAAACTCAAACAGTATCCACATGGGCAGTGCCAGCATGGTTTGCGAGATAACATCGGGGGGCGTTAACAGCATGCCGATAACAAAGGCACCTACGATGATATATGGACGCTTTTCCGCCAGGCTTTCTGGGGTGGTCATGCCGGTCCAGACCAATATGATCGTGGCGATGGGGACCTCAAAGGCGACACCAAAGGCAAAGAACATGGTCAGGGCAAAGCTTAGATACTGGCTGATATCCGGTGTGACGTTCACGCCGGTGGGAGCGAAGTTCACCAGGAAGTCGAAGGCCATCGGCATAACGATGAAATACGCAAAGGCCACGCCCGCATAAAACAGCATTACGCTGGAAATCAGTAGCGGGAAGCACGTTTTCTACTCAATATAATCCAGGCAGAGAGCAACAAAAGCA
>JABURU010000236.1 GCA_014762485.1 Gammaproteobacteria bacterium
TCATTATTGATGAAATTCATCTATATGGTGTTCAGCTTCATACTCCTCGCAGTAGAAGTGGTGCGATTAATCAGTAGACAAAAGCCAGCCCGCCAACACCTAAATCATCTTCGACAAATACCGAGAAGAGACAAGAAGATAAAGAGTCGATAGATATCCCTGGAATGAAGCTTCCGGATATCGATACCATTCTGGCGAAGGAGCCATTAAAAACCCAGCAGCTGGCCCAACAGTTTAATACCGCGATTGATCAAACCCAACAACAATGGCAACAAGCCAAGACCACGTTACCCGATGAGCAAAAAATCGAGCAATACCAACAACGTGTAAACCGTCTTAAACAGACCGACACTCGGGACATCAAGGCCCTGGCGGCGGCGATTAAAGAATTAAAGTCGTTAAAGAGTGATATTAACCAGGATAAACGGGCTATCTCTACGGCAAAATCCGAAACACAGTCCAATATCAAACAACTTGAAACGCTATATCAGGACTTACGCAAGGCGCCTTCGAAAGATAAGCGTGCTCTGACGAATAAATACACCCCCGATAGCAAAGGAGTGGCCAACATCAGCCAGTTACTTCTCGGGCCTGAAGCCACACAATGGTTAAATACCGGCTTGCTCTGGTATAAAAAAATCAAACCTTACATACAAAGCGAGGAGGAAGCGTCTTTACCAGAACCCGAACGACAGCAGGGTATCGATGTCGCGTTTCAAGAGTATCAACCGCGACCTGATTTCTGGATTAAAAGAATTCATGCCAATATCACTATCCCTGCGGGCCAGTTCGACGGCACTATTACCGACATTAGCCACCAGCCTGAAATCATTAACCGCCCTGCGCGGCTAAATCTCCATGGTGAGAATATGAACGGCATGCAGCTACTGGATATAAAAGGAACATTTGATCACCGGCAACCAGCAAAGTCTATTGATCAGCTGACGATGACCATTGAGGATTACCGAGTCACCAGCCATTCACTAAGCAAACAAGAAGGGCTGGAACTGTCCATCCAGCGCGCATTAAGTAATACCAATATGAATGTTGTGCTGCGTAATGGGCAACTGGATGGCAACATGAATATCCAGCTACGTGATGTTCAGTATCAAAATCGCGCCGGCTCCGGTGAATTCCAGCAAATGATGGTGGCGGCCTTTAATCAGGTAAAGACCTTCAATATTGATAGCCACTTAACCGGTAGCCTTAGCAAACCGCACCTCAAGGTCTCCTCGGATATCGATAACCACTTAAACCGGCAGCTCAAGGTGGCATTTAACAAGCGCAGCCAGGCCTACCGCCATGAGCTGAACCAACGCATTGATGAGGTAGCCAAGAAGCCGCTAAAGGATGCAAAGGTTCGTATGAATGAGGCCAAGAACGAAATAAACCAGCAGATCAGCCAGGCCCAAAGGCGTTTTGATAAACAAAAACAACAGGTTGAAAATATGATCACGCAATATGAAAAGAGCTATAAGTCGCGACTAAATTCGCAAAAAGACAAGCTAAAACAAGACCTTAAGAACAAACTCAAGAAGCTGCTCTAATAAGGGAAAATCACTACTTTGTGATAAAATAGAATGTCGTTAGCTTTATGGAGACCATGATCGTGCGCCTGTCACGTGTTTTACATGCATTGGTACTGTTTTTATTCGTGCTCTCCAGCAGCGGCTGTATGAGTATAATCTCTAACCGTATGTCCGACACCCTGTCCAATGCCATTCTCAACCAGGATGATCCGACCCTGGTGCGCGATGGTGCTCCAGCGTATTTATTATTGATAGACGGCCTGATCATGGACAGCCCGAATGATGCCAGTCTACTGATCGCCGCCTCTAAACTTAACGGAGCTTATGCCGGCATCTTTGCCGAAGACAAGGTAAGAGCCAGACTCATGTCTGATAAGGCCATGCGCTATGCCCGCACCGCACTGTGCCAGTCTCAACGTTCACTATGCAAGGCGGAAAAAGCCAAGTTTAAAGACTACTCCGCCCTCGTCGCCAATATTGAAAAGTCCGACCTGGCAGTGGTATTTGCCTATGCCTCAGCCTGGGCAGGGCAGATACAGGCCAATAGTAGTGACTGGATGGCCGTCGCCGATGTACCTCGCGTCGAAGCCCTGTTGGAAAAAGTGATCGCCCTTAATCCGGCGTTTGAAAATGGCCAGCCTCATCTCTACCTCGGTGTTATTCGCAGCCAGATCCCTCCTTCTCTAGGGGGTAAACCGGAGCAAGGCAAACAACACTTTGAGACCGCGATTAAGTATTCATCTGGCAAGGATATGATGGCCAAGGTGCTCTATGCGGAAACCTATGCTCGACTAATGTTCGATCAGGAACTTCACGATCAGTTATTAAACGATGTGTTAAATGCCAATCCGGTGGTTGAGGGATTAACCCTGACCAACACCCTGGCACAAACACGTGCGCAGCAACTGCTGCAAAGTGGAAAAGATTATTTCTAGGATAGTTTCATGTTAAAAAGAGTTGCCCTGTTTTTATCCCTGCTTCCTGCCATTGTCATGCTACAACCGGCTCATGCGGTCACGTTTAAAATCGCGACTTTGGCCCCCAATGGCACCATGTGGATGAACGAAATGCGTGCCGCCGCCAAGACCATTAAAGAGAAAACCAACGGTAAGGTGAAGTTTCGCTTTTACCCGGGTGGCGTCATGGGCAGCGATAAAAGCGTGCTACGCAAGATCCGCATTGGTCAACTACATGGTGGCCTGATTACTGGCGGTGGCCTGGCTAGCGTATATCATGATGCCAACCTGTATAACCTGCCTTTCCTGTTCCGCGATTACAGCGAAGTTGATTATATCCGCCAGCAAATTGATCCATTACTAATTAAAGGTCTACGTAGCAAAGGCTTCGTCAGCTTCGGTTTTAGTGAAGGCGGTTTCGCTTATATGATGGCAAATAAGCCTTTGAAAGAGGTCAAGGATCTGGCGGGACTAAAGGTATGGATTCCTGAGGGCGATCGTATTAGTCAACTGGCCTTTGAGGCCGGCAATGTTTCCCCTTTGCCCCTGCCTTTATCTGATGTCTTAACCGGCTTGCAAACCGGCCTGATCGATACCGTTGCCGGTTCACCCGTTGGTGCCATCGCCCTGCAGTGGTATACACAGGTCAGCTACCTAACCGATGCCCCGCTGATGTACCTTTATGGTGGCATGATGGTAAAGGAAAAACAGTTTAAAAAGCTGTCCAAGGCACACCAAAAGATCACCATGGATGAAATGGGCAAGGCCTTTAAGCGTATAAACGATCAAAACCGCAAAGATGATCACCGTGCAAAAGAGGTCATTAAGCAACAAGGGATCAAGTTTGTTCAGCCTAACCATGCTGACAGAAAGCTGTGGTATAAAATGGCCGATCACGCAACCCAAACCCTGTTAAAGGATAAACAGCTGGGTCAGGGGCTGTATGATAAAACCACCGACTTATTAGCCAAGTACAGGAAGCAGTAGTGAGTTCCAAATCCGTCATCCAGTGGCTGCATAAACTGGAAGATGGCCTGTTGGCCGTTATCCTGCTACTGATGTTGTTATTGGCTGCAGCACAAATTTTTATGCGTAACCTGTTTGATGCCGGCCTGGTCTGGAGCGATCCCCTGCTGCGCGTCCTGGTATTATGGATTGCCATGCTGGGTGCCATGGTAGCAACTCGCCAGCGCCACCACATTAATATCGATGTCTTATCGCGCTTGCTCCCCCCCCAGTGGCGCATATGGCAGTACCGTTTCGTACAGGCCTTTAGTGCGGTTATCTGTTTGTTTATTGCCTGGCAGAGCCTGCGCTTTGTCGGCATGGAAATGGAAGAAGGCGCGCTGATCCTGAACAGCATCCCGGCCTGGATTGTTGAGCTTATTATGCCTATCGGCTTTTTTAGTATCGGTTTGCGCTTTACCTTACAGCTGCGACTTCCTCCGCCTTCTGACGAGGAGGTGCTGTAGTGACCATCACCATATTCCTTGCTTTGCTGGCACTGATGGGAGTGCCATTATTTATCGTTATCGCCACTGGCGCCCTGGCCGGTTATTACATCGAAGAGATCGACCTCTCGGCCCTGATCATCGAATTCTATCGCCTGGCGGAAATGCCCATCCTGATGGCAATTCCATTATTTAGTTTTGCCGGTTACCTGTTAAGTGAATCCAACGCCCCCAAGCGACTGGTAAAACTCACCCAGGCTCTATTAGGCTGGGCACCTGGTGGACTGGCGATCGTAACCATCCTGGCTTGCTCACTACTAACGGCTTTCACCGGTGCATCCGGTGTCACCATCGTTGCCCTCGGAGCGCTGCTTTACCCTGCGATGGCGCATGCCGGTTATAAGGAAAACTTCAACCTCGGCCTGATCACCTCGGCCGGTTCGCTGGGCTTATTATTTGCCCCCTCATTACCGCTGATCCTGTTTGCCGTTATTGCCCAGCAGATGAGTCTGGAGACCCAGCCTTTTACCCTGGATGATGTATTCCTCGCCGGTATCCTGCCCGGATTGTTAATGATTAGCATGCTTGCAGGCTGGTCGTTATGGAAGAACCGCGACCATCAGCGTACCGCCTTCTCATGGGCCCAGGCCAAGGCGGCGATGCTCGAGGCACGCTGGGAGCTACCGCTACCCGTGATTATCCTTGGTGGCATCTATAGCGGTTACTTCGCGATCTCAGAAGCCGCAGCGGTCACCGCGCTGTATGTATTAATTACAGAAGGTCTGATTCACCGCGATATCCCGTTTGCCAGACTGCCCCGAGTGATTCGTGAATCGATGACCCTGGTAGGCGGAATACTGGTGATACTGGGTGTCTCGTTAGCCTCAACCAACGTGATCATTGATAGTGGTTTACCCGATCAATTATTCGAGTTTATACGCAGCCATGTCAGCGATAAGCTGACCTTCCTGATGTTGCTAAATGTCTTCCTGTTATTACTAGGCGCGATACTGGATATCTTTTCCGCCCTGGTCTTAATGGTGCCACTATTACTTCCCATTGCCATGGGCTACGGTATTGATCCCATTCACTTTGGCATCATTTTCCTTGCCAACATGCAGATTGGTTATTTCACGCCACCGGTCGGTATGAACCTGTTTATCGCCAGCTACCGCTTCAAAAAACCGGTGATGCAACTGTATCAGGCCACGCTACCTTTCTTCTTTATCCTGTTACTGTCGGTGCTGATCATTACCTATTGGCCAACACTAACCCTGGGACTAACTGGACGTTAACCTTTAATGACTAGCCAAATCACCTCTCTGGTCGAGTTTTTTGAACAGACCGGCATCAAGTTTCGTATTTTTGATATGGGTCGCCGTGTCAGCAGCATAAGCAAGCAACAGTTTTTTGCCTTTGAACAGGGCAAGCAACCGTATCCTATGCCGTTACAGTTACAGGCCTGGATAGGTATCCTCGGCTGGCCAGGAGAAGACACCAGTAAGCATTTCATCTGGTTCCTGAAAATGCCGCTGGATGAATCCGGCAATATCAATTACGCCGCGCGCGACGACCTGCTACACCGCCTGGTACAGATTGCCGAAGCCGGTCTGCAAGGTGATAGTGGGCCGGACGCCCAGCAGTCGATGGAAGACAATCCATATGGCTTTAAGCCTAATGATGATCGCATGGCGGTATTCCATGCCAAGGCACTAAAAAGCCTGGCACAGCCAGCCAGCCAGTTTTACCGCCATACCCAGCGTTATTTCTCCGGACAGGAAGGCTGGGATCAGTGGTCATCCGTTGGCATGCAGGGCATTGCCGATATGGTTGTGCGACTGGAAGAGGAACAAAATGCGACCATCATCTCGAAGGCCATACCACAGTTGCCATTACCTCCACTGGAGGCGCTGGCCAAGTGCCTGGAGAACGAGGCCATCCCGACCTCCATCAGCGAAGCATTGGTACAGCGCGTAGAGACCGAGCTAAAACAACAAGAACCAGAGCTGGCGGTTGTTTCATTATGCATACGGGCCATGTCCTGTGCCCCGGCCACCGGCCTGCGCCAGCAACTATTAGAAAAAATATTACAGACCCCAATGGCCACGAGTGTCGACCTACTGGTCAGTATTGCCGGCCGAGCCTGGGAGGACTTGAAACAGGCGCATATTCGCCTGCTGTTTCTCGAGGCACTGGCAAACAACCCTGCAGGCCAGGAAGTATTTAACAAGCTGATGGCCGATCTGTTTTTTATCCCGGGCATGCGCGAAGAGTTAATGCAAACACTGCGTGAACCGGAACGATCAGATACACTAGCCCAGGCCATTGGACAGTTTTTTGCTGCAATTAGAAGTGAATAATTCAAAGGGGATTGCATGTATCATCGACGAGGCAAGGAAAGCTTACTGGAAATAGAATCCATTGCACGGCCTTATCAAGATGCCCCTTTGCCGATCGTCCTGTCGGATGAACTGAACCTTATCCTTTGTTACGTGGTGGCTGACGCTGAAGCAGAAGAAGAGCTGGCATCTGCCGCTAGCCTGTACGAAGAAGAACCCATGCTGGCGGTGAAATTCCAAACCCCGCTGGCACACTACCTGGGCCCGCCCGATGATGAAGGCCTGAATAAGCACCCTCTTGCTGAATGCGGTATGCAGCCATATCGTATTTATGTCGTTGAACACTCCCCCTGGATTGAAACACTACGAGAGATGCAGATCCGTAGCGGGCTTTATCGCGCCAGTGACTGGGAACCACTAAAGCACTACATTTTTTCCTTTCACAGTATGACCTTTGAATGCATTGCCGAGGGCTATCGTGCATTAATGGTTCGTGGCCCTTTACGTGCCGTATTCGATAGTTATACCGAAATTCTTGATGCCGTTTAGCTATTGACACCCCCCTCCCGATAAAGGTAAAAAAGAGATTAACTATAAGTGTTACCTGATAAAAACACTGGGGATATTGAGGGGGAAGTACGTTGGAAATTACATTCCGTAAGCGTCATGGCGATTATAGCCAGCTCATCTGTACCAGGGATGATGGTTCACGTAGTGAGACCCTGTTTCATAATCAGGAATCATTACCACACGACCTGATTCACTACGTGGTTGAAACCACCATGGGTTATCAGCAAGGCTTTTATGGACTGGTGGCCAACGGTGCGGCCATTGCATATAACCAGGCTCATAACCATCCTATAGTGGCTCGTCAGGATGTCATTGAAAACCTGCAAGCCGAGTCATTAGTCAAGGCGATACAGTTACTGGCAGATGAGTATGAGCTATCACGCTCCAAACTATTACCATTAACAGAGCAACTTTGTCAGGATGAACGTATACCCACGCCCAACCTGACCGATAAACAAGTTAGTTCTTTATGCTTATCTCTACAACACTATCGCCAGCTATGGCTAGACCTGTGCGATAACCACCAGTTACAACTAAACTTCCAGCATTAATATGGTCTTATTGAAGAGAACTGAAGCTACGTTCACGGCGTAGCTGATAGTTCTCTTTTATATTGAAAGACAGCAATACCATTTTTGCCTTACCATCAATCAAGTCTTCATGAACCATTCCAAACCGTCTTGAGTCTGCACTATTATCACGGTTGTCTCCGAGGACAAAATAGTGCTTATCGGGTACCGTTAGCGGACCAAAGTTTTGATAGGAGGTATAGTCATCAAATTGGATCGCAATGGGATGCGGCGTATCTCCAAGCTGTTCTTCTAGTAAAAATGGTGGCCTCGCCTCCCCCTTCCAGTACATTGCAACTGCGGACTGTCCCTGCAAGCTATAATCGGTTTTCTGGCCGTTGATAAAGACCCGGTTGTTGCGCATGGAGAGGGTATCGCCGGGTAGCCCAATCACACGTTTCACCAGGCGTTTATTACCTTGAGGAGATTCAAATACCACCACATCTCCTGCCCTGGGTGTATCCCACCGGGCAATGACCTTGTTACTAAACGGTAGCTTAATTTGATAGGCTAGGATATCGGCCAGGATATAGTCGCCTTCGACCAGTGTCGGTTTCATGGAGCCTGTTGGAACCACATACCAGTTGGCAATCGCACTTCGAAATATCAGCATAAAGGCGACTATATAAAAGACAACTTTCCATTCCTTCCATAGACGCTTGCTTCTGTTCACTTTACATCCTCAGGGCTGATTCAATTCACTCTCTTGCTGCTCCAACTCGGTCTGAATATTGAGCCAGGCCTCTTCAGCCTCATCCAGCTTTTGATCTACCTGAGCTTTATTTGCCAATAATTCTGTCAGACGTTGCTTGTTACTTGCTTCATATAGACTGCTATCAGCGAGTAAAGTTTCCATCTGCTGTTTTTTTACGCTTAACTCGTCCACCTGCTTTTCCAGCTTGTTTAGCTGGCTACGTAATGGTTGAAGTTGCTTACGAATATCGGCCTGCCTTTGGCGTTGTGCTTTTTTCGAGAGCGGGCTGGCGGCATCAACATTTTTTTCGCTCGATTCTTCACGCTTACTGGATAATAACCACTGATGATAGTCATCCAGATCACCGTTATACTCTTCGACCATACCGTCATGGACGCGCCACAAGGTGTCACTAATAGTACGCAGCAGGTAACGATCGTGAGAGACCACCACCATCGCTCCCTGATAATCCTGCAGGGCCATCGACAGGGCATGACGCATCTCAATGTCCAGGTGGTTGGTGGGTTCATCCAGTAGCAGCAAATTGGGGCGTTGATAGACAATAATGGCCAATACCAGTCTCGCCTTCTCCCCACCGGAGAATGGCCCAACAGGCTCTAGCGCCTTATCACCAATAAAGCCAAATCCACCCAGGTGATCACGTAGCTCCTGTTCTGTCGCCTGTGGATTTATCCGCAACAGGTGCTCGACCGGTGTATGTTCCGCATCCAGTAACTCCAGCTGATGCTGGGCAAAGTAGCCAATGTTCAGCTCCCTGGAGGTCTCCAGCACGCCACTCATCGGGCTCAACTCATCCGCCAGCAGTTTGACCAGGGTCGACTTTCCACTACCGTTTGCACCCAACAGGGCTATACGTTCCCCCGGCAGGAGAGAAAAATTCACATCACGTAATATGGCGGTATCGCCGTATCCCAGCGTCCCCTGTTGCATACTCACCAGTGGAAACGGCATTTTTTCTGGCGGCAGAAATTCAAAATGAAAGGGCGAATCAATATGGGCCGGGGCGATCTTTTCCATCCGCTCCAGCGCCTTTATACGAGACTGCACCTGCCGAGCCTTGGTCGCCTTGGCGCGAAAACGGTTCACAAACTGACGAACATGGTCAATCTCGCGACGCTGCTTATCGAAAGCCGCTTGCTGTTGTGCCAGTTGCTCGGCCCGCTGACGTTCAAACTCACTATAATTGCCGCTATAAAAGGTAATGCTTTGATCCGCAACATGTAGGATATGGTTCACCACTACGTCAAGAAAATCCCGGTCGTGTGAAATTAGTAGCAGGGTGCCGCTATAACGCTTTAGCCACTCCTGCAGCCAGATCACCGCATCCAGATCCAGGTGATTGGTAGGCTCATCCAGTAACAGGATATCGGAACGACACATCAGAGCCTGAGCCAGGTTCAGGCGCATACGCCAGCCACCGGAGAAGTCACTTACTAGCTGTTGCATCTGGGACTGAGAGAATCCCAGGCCATCCAGTAGTCTCGCGGCCCTGGCAGGGGCACTATAGCCATCGATAAAGCCCATACGCTCATGTAGCTCGGCCGCCTGCTCATGCTCGTCGCCCTGCTCCAGCTCATCCAGCTGTTGCTTTAGCTGGGAATATTCCGCATCACCCTGCAGGACATAATCCAGTGCAGGTGTATTGACCGCCGGGGTCTCTTGCGCAACATGGGCAATAATCCTGTCTCTTATACCAATCTGATGCTGCCGACGAGC
>JABURU010000013.1 GCA_014762485.1 Gammaproteobacteria bacterium
GTTGCAAAAAGAGCATGTTGTTATAAAACTTGTTTCAATATTTGCGCTGATGCTGGTTTTTACAATCTTGCCTAATGGCCATGTATATGGTGATGAAAAAAGCATCATATTAACTACCGGCATAGGTGAGCCGCTCCATTATAAGGGAGATAAAAATGGGTTTATTGAGGCGATAATAGAAGAAGCCTTTAAACGAGTTGGGGTTGTTGGGATTGTGTCCAGGAAGAGCTCCAAGCTATCACTTATTAATGCAAATACAGGAGCCGATGATGGTCTGGCTATGAGGATTAAAGGTCTGGATAAAAAGTACAAAAATTTAATCCGGGTTCCGGAAGTGATCATGTGTTCGGAATTCTCCGGTTATAGCAAGACTGAGTTAAAACCAATAAATAACTGGGATGATATGACAGACATATATGTGGCATATGTGAATGGGTGGAGGATATTCGAAAATAATGTAATCAATAACAATCGGGTTATCAAAGCGGATAGCGCAGACTTGTTGTTTGGTATGTTGGAAAAGGACAGGACTGAAATAGTTTTATATGAAAAATGGCAAGGCCTTTCCCTGATAGAAAAACTTGGCATAAAGGCGATAAAGGTAAACAGGCTTCCGTTGGAACAAAAGAAAATGTATGTATATCTGCATAAAAAGCACAAGCACCTGGTGTCCGGTGTTGCGAAAGCTATGCGTGATATGAAGTCTGATGGTACCTATCAAAGGATTTTTGATCAATCTATGGCACAATATATTAACGGTGCGAATAAAAATTATTCCAGACATATTATGGATGGTTGTCATTAACTGGCAGTGGTCGGTTTGGGCGTTTTATGAATTATATTTTTAAATTCTTTAAAAATTTAAATATAGGAAAAAAGCTTGTAGTGGCTATGGTCGCGGCAAGCGGGCTAATTACGCTTGCCATAACCACTGTGCAGATCTATGGATTTTATCTCGACGGATTGGGTGATATAGATGAAAGGTTGGAAGAGATAAATGAGATCCATGTGCCAGAGTTGTCGGAGAGATTATGGCTGTCTGATGAAGCAAGTATAAATAGTCTTCTTAATAATTTGATTAAATTTGATGGTGTGCAATCTATTGTGTTATATGACGGGGAAGATGAAATGATTCGTTCCGGTGTGCGCAATGATAATAACACCAGGGTGGAGACATATTCACTATATTATAACTATAAAGATAAAGATGTTAAAATCGGTCGATTGGATGTTTTTGTTACCCTGGAAGATCTTTATCAAGAAGTAGTGGGAAAGATTGTTGAAACATTGCTTGTTAATGCGACAAAAACATTTCTCGTAGGGTTCCTGGTTCTTTTTGTATTTAATAACCTTGTCACCAGGCATTTATTGACAATTTCTAAATATTTTAATGAGTTTGATATTAAGACAGTTGAGGGAGAACTTCATTTAGATAGAGGGCAGGATTATAACAATAATGATGAGATTGATGTGGTAGTGGATGCAGTGAATAACATGAAATCCAATGTTATCAATTCGATGTCTCAGATCGAAGAGAAAAATAAAATACTGGACTTATATCATGTCCGTGCGGAAATTCTTATTCAACTATTGGAGCAGGATTTTGAGCAGGAGTCACATCTTATTGAGTTTGCACTTAAATCTGCTAATGATTTAACTAATAGCCGTCGCTCAAAACTGCTAATTTCCGGTAATAAAATATCGACATCATACGATCTTGATTTACATGGACAGTTAACAATATCAAATATTAAAAACGAAGATGATAAATATCTGAGTTGTGTGAAAGATGAGAGCAAGGTTATCTCCTCTACTGATTCAGATGTATCTGCTATTAGTGAAGCTGGTGTGGATGTTGGTGTTAATGAATTATGTATTGCGATTACAGAGGCGGATAATATCGTAG
>JABURU010000267.1 GCA_014762485.1 Gammaproteobacteria bacterium
TTTGACACCCTGTCAAAGCAGCCATTATCATCCTTCACACTACTTTATATAGAAGATAATACGAATAACTTTTTTGTAATTAAGCGTGTATTGGAACAGATCAGTGATGCCAGGGTAATTCATGCACCAACCGCTGCATTGGGACTAGGGCTGGCGACCTCATTAAAACCCGATATTATCCTGATGGATATCAATCTTCCCGATATGAATGGCTTTGATGCGCTGACCAGGTTACAAAACATTGAAGAAACGCACGATATACCCGTAATTGCAATAAGTGCCTATGTCACGGCCGCCGACGTAAACAAAGGTATACAGGCAGGATTTTGTGAATATCTGGCCAAACCTGTAGACTTCGAAGTATTCAGTCAAACCATTACTGATATTATTTCAAATAAAGAGCCCGTTACACCAACCTAATTATAGGCGCGTCAGATCAGGTAAGTTAACCGACATAAACACATGCCTCATCGGTTGGGTATTTTCCAGATAATAATTGTTATCTCCATACTCTTCCACTCTTAGCCAATGTAACCCCGAACGATTTAATTCTATATTATGTACAAAACGTTCCGTTCCTAGCATAATCTCGCCTTTGATTAAACATGCCCTGTCACTGTATATAAGTATCAGATATTCACGCGTGTTAGGATCAACAAAGCCCGCATCACCGGCAATATTTTGCGAGCGCTCATCAAATGCAAGGACACCAACACGTGCTATCCTTGTCTCGGCGGGTGCAATCGACAAGCCATGTGTCATCGAATTATCATTTAATGATTTTGCCACCTTTCGCATTTGATGTTCCATACGCTTTAGCTGCAAACTAACCTGACTGGCACTTTCCGGTGATACACAACAGAATCCATGTACGTCAGGTGAACCAAATATTTGTCCACTGATGTATGGCATGGCAAAGAAAATATCCTGCGGGCCGAAGCTGGTATCGATTAAGTCATTCTGATGGGTGGTATAGACCAGCTCAAAACTGGCTTGATGAAATTTTTTGTACTCGAGAACCGCTTGTTCATCAATCACAGGAGAACTACAGCTGACCAGGAAAAACACAAAAATAAAGCTAACGACTTTCATCACGCCCTCTGAAACATTAAAGCCTCTGTTATCACTATCGTCTAACAGAGGCTCTAATTCAGGCGCATATGGATTTTTACTGGTAATTTGACAAACTTTTTACCCAAACTCGGGTTAAAAATATGGTGTTAATATTTTATCCATATATTACTGACAGATTGGAAACAAAAACGGCTGAATACGATAATTACGCCTCGCCCAACCAATCCCGTGGTTTAAGGTAGTTATCATATAGTTCGGCTTCGGGGCTACCTACTTCAGGTTGCCAGTTATAGCGCCACTTAACCAGTGGCGGTAGTGACATCAAGATCGATTCGGTACGGCCACCAGTTTGCAAACCGAATAATGTACCGCGATCAAATACCAGGTTAAATTCAACATAACGGCCACGACGATATAATTGAAAATCGCGTTCGCGTTCACCATATTCTGTATTTTTACGCCGTGCAACAATCGGGCGATAAGCCTTTATATAATGATCACCGACACTCTTCATAAACGCAAAGGACTGATCGAAACCTTGCGCATTTAGATCATCGAAAAACAATCCACCCACACCACGGGTTTCATTACGATGCTTCAAATAAAAATAGTCATCGCACCATTTTTTATACTTGTTGTACACCTCATCACCAAATGGTTGACAGGCAGATTTGGCCGTTTTGTGCCACTCGACGACATCCTCTTTAAAAGGGTAATAAGGCGTCAAGTCAAAACCACCACCAAACCACCAGACCGGTTCCGCACCTTCTTTTTCAGCGATAAAGAAACGTACATTGGCATGACTGGTCGGT
>JABURU010000012.1 GCA_014762485.1 Gammaproteobacteria bacterium
ATTCGTCGGCAGCTTCAGAGTTGTATAAGAGACAGTCCTAAAAGTAATGTTATTCGCCGTCACCATCTTGATGAGAAGAATGTGCAACGCTCATTGAAGGCCATTGTGCGTAACACAGAGATCAATAAACCGGTTAGTCCGCATACCTTGCGTCATTGCTTTGCGACACACATGCTGGAGCAGGGCTATGATATACGCACGGTTGAGGAACTACTTGGGCATAGTGATGTGAGGATGACACAAATTCCATCACTCTCGCACGTCCATGTGCTTCGTGATATCAGAACATCCTGTTCGTCACTCATGTTATGAAGCGCGGTGCCAGTGGCGTCGTTAGCCCACTGGATTAGGTATATCTGACTGCATACTGTGATCGTGTTCGGCCTGTTCTTCCTGTTGTAGCTTCCACATCTCGGCATACAGGCCTTGCTTGTCCAGCAGTTGTTGATGGGTGCCTTGTTCAGCAATTTGTCCATCTTTGAGCACGATGATGTTATCGGCATCGACGATAGTGGATAAGCGGTGGGCGATCACCAGCGTGGTGTGTTGCTCGGAAACCTCTTTTAATGCCTGGTTGATCTGTTTTTCGGTCTGGCTATCCAGTGAGGAGGTAGCCTCGTCGAAGATCAATATTGGTGGGGCCTTTAAGATCACACGGGCGATGGCGACGCGTTGCTTTTCACCACCAGAGAGCTTTAAACCACGTTCACCAACGATGGTGTCGTATTGTTCTGGCAGGCTATCAATGAAGTCATGGATATTGGCCAGTTGTGCGGCGCGGATCACATCCTCTTTTGATGCTGCGGGATTGGCATAACTGATGTTGTGATAGATGGTGTCGTTAAATAGTACGGTATCTTGCGGTACGATGCCGATGGCCTTACGCAGGCTTTCCTGTTGTACGTCACGAATGTCCTGGCCATCAACCAGTATTCGACCATCGATAACATCATAGAAACGGTATAACAGTCTCGACAGGGTGGACTTACCGGCACCGGATGGACCCACCACGGCTACCTTGTGCCCGGCCGGAATAGTAAAGTTGATGCCCTGGATGATCTTGCGATCATCTTTGTAATGAAAATGTACATCATTAAATTCGATCGCCGCGTTGCTGATGACTAACGGTCTGGCATCCGGCTTGTCGACGATCTCCTGCCGGGTGTCCAGTAGCTTGAATAGCAGATCCATATCCGCCAGTGAGTGGCGCAGCATGCGATAGATGATGCCAAGGAAGCCCAGTGGCATAAATAGCTGCAGCATCATGGTGTTGACCAGTACCAGATCACCTAGTGTCATAGTGCTGTCCATTACACCTTGCGTGGCATAGATCATTACCAGGGTAACGCCGGTGGCGATGATAAGTCCCTGACCGGCGTTTAACAGCGCCATCGAGGTCTGGCTTTTGACCGCCGCGTTCTCCCATCCGGTGAGGGTATCGTTGTAGCGATGGACTTCCAGTTGCTCATTGTTAAAGTATTTTACCGTTTCGTAGTTAATCAGGCCGTCCAGTGCCTGGGCGTTGGCCTCAGAGTCGAGACGATTCATCTTATGGCGGAAATGCATGCGCCAGTTGGTGACCAGTACGGTAAAGGTGACATACACGGTGACGGTAGAGAAGACGACGATGGTGAAGATGCTGTCGTACTGGCCTAACAGGATGATGGCGACGAGGGTAAACTCGGCCGCAGTGGGCAGGATGTTAAACACCAGATAGTTCAGGATCGAGCT
The DNA here is from genome assembly GCA_014762485.1 of Gammaproteobacteria bacterium. Classification (GTDB taxonomy): domain Bacteria; phylum Pseudomonadota; class Gammaproteobacteria; order Thiohalospirales; family Thiohalospiraceae; genus JABURT01. The sequence continues at coordinate 1,732 of JABURU010000012.1, forward strand.
GACACTATTGGTGCCGCGCTCCAGGTCACGCGAGATGCCGCCTGTCTGGCGCTCCAGGTGGAAGCGGAGCGACAGCGAGTCGAGGTGCTGTCGCTTCTAAGCATACGACGCAGCCGACGAACTACCGCGTGTCCCCCCCCCACCCCCCCCCCCCC
>JABURU010000011.1 GCA_014762485.1 Gammaproteobacteria bacterium
ATTTTTCATCTCCTGTTTTAACACCAGTTTATACTGATAAGAGCCTTCCTGGGCATTTTTCGTCACGTGCAACCCCTGTATACGCAAACCATGCGCGCCTTCCTTGGGCGACACAATGCCTCTATAGAACGCCAGCTCTTCTTTAAGTTCCAGGTTTTCATCCTGTAACTCTTTCAGATCATTACGCACCTTGTCATAGGCCTGCTGCTCGATTTGCTTGCCCTGCTCCAGCGCCGTCTTTTGTTCACTTAGTAAAGCGAGATCGCGCTCCAGGCCCAGCTTCATTTTCTCCAGCTGCCGCATCTCCTGGCCGGTGCTCAGGCTGTCATAACCCGCACTGAAACGACCATATTCAAACAATCCCCATCCGCTTAACAGGACCGTTCCCAGAATGATCGACCAAATTGTGAATTTCTTTTTCGGGTCGTGTTCTTTTACAACTAACTGGCTCATGGTAGTAACGCTATATTCCTTAATCCACTGGATTCATCCAGGCCAAACATAATATTCATATTTTGCACGGCTTGTCCTGCCGCACCTTTGACCAAGTTATCAATTACAGACAAAACTACCACCGTATTACCTGCCTGGGGACGATGGATGGCAATTCGACAGGTATTGGCACCTTTTACACTACGTGTTTCTGCATGGCTGCCGGCCGGTAAGATATCAACAAAGGGTTCATCCGCATAACGCTGCTCGTATAGCGCCTGCAAATCTACAGAGTGGTCATCCACCTGCGCATACAGGGTGGCATGTATACCGCGTATCATTGGGGTAAGGTGAGGCAAAAACGTCAAGCCTACATCGCTCCCCGCCGCACGACTGAGGCCCTGGCTGATTTCCGGCAGGTGCCTGTGACCGGGTACGGCATAGGCCTTCATACTTTCACTGCATTCTGCCAGTAAGGTTCCAACACTGGCACCTCGGCCAGCACCACTGACACCCGACTTACAGTCCGCGATTAGGGCACTAATATTCGCCAGGCCATGCTCAATTAACGGCAAAAAACCCAGCTGAGCCGCCGTGGGATAACAACCCGGGTTAGCCACCAGGCGCGCCTTAGCGATCGCCTCACGATTCACCTCAGGTAGACCATATACGGCCTCGGCAACATGTTCTGCACAGGCGTGCTCCATACCATACCATTTTTGCCACTCTTCAATATCCTGGATGCGGAAGTCGGCCGCCAGGTCTATTACTCGTACACCACGGGCCAGCAGCTCTGGCACCATCTTCATCGCGATACCGTTAGGGGTTGCAAAGAAGACTAGCTCGCACTGTGACAGTATCTCAATATCCGGCTCACTAAATGCCAGATCCACGTGGCCACGCAGATTAGGAAACAGATCGGATACGGGCATGCCCGCTTCTGAACGAGAGGTGATCACCTGCAGATCCACCTCTGGGTGTGCGGCCAATAACCTGAGCAGCTCTACACCGGTATACCCGGTGCCCCCTACAATACCTGTCTTTATCATGCGCTTCACTTTAAGTAAGTTGAGTGTGACGGAACTGTTAATAATAAAAGCAGGCGAGATAAACCGAAAGTACCAGGGCAATATTTCGCATCAAAAACAGGAAGATATAGGGGCGAGTCAGAGCAAAAGGGGGATATATATCGGCAGGCAAAGAAAAAGCGGCCTTTGGCCGCCTTAAATCAAATATTGTTATAGTTATAAGGAAATCTCCTCCAATCCCCCGTTTTGCTCCACTTTATTGTGTTTGTTACGACAATGTCAACACCCTGTTTTTGATATAGTTAATTAGTGAATTCTAATTTTTATGCCGACTTCCTCGAAATTATCTGCTTTAAGGTTTTAAAATACAGTAAATACCTGGTGTAATCCGCCCAAAGCAA
>JABURU010000273.1 GCA_014762485.1 Gammaproteobacteria bacterium
AATACCAAGATTATTCCCCCCTAAATCAGGAGGTCCATCCATCACAACGGTATGACCGCTACCGGATTCAGCCATAAATGTGACGTTTTCGACCCATTTCACCCTTGCTTTCATGTCATTATCTCTCCAGAATCGGGGAGCACAGAGTATCAAACTTGCCCAGACCGGTCAGCCTTGTATACTTTCAATAATATTAATTCCACGATATGAAGCAAAGAAAATAATGATAGAGACACAACCCAACACCTCGATGATGGATCGCTTTTTGGAGCACTGCCACCGCAGGCGCTACCCTAGCAAAAGCGTGATTATTTATGCAGGTGATGAATCCGATGTGCTCTATTACATCATCAAGGGCTCTGTCTCGGTGCTAATCGAGGATGATGATGGACGTGAAATTGTACTGGCTTATCTAAACGCCGGCGATTTTTTCGGTGAGATGGGTTTATTCGACACCGAGAATAGCCGTAGCGCGTGGGTCAGAACCAAGGAAGAGTGTGAGCTGGGTGAGATCAGTTACGCCAAGTTCCGTCAGTTGGCGGAAGAAAATACCGATATACTCTTCCATCTCGCTAGCCAAATGGCGCACCGCCTGCGCAAGACCAGTCGCAAGGTTAGTGATCTGGCGTTTCTGGATGTCACCGGCCGCGTCGCTGGCACCCTGCTGGAGCTAACCAAACAACCTGACGCCATGAGTCATCCCGATGGCATGCAAATTCGCATTACCCGTCAGGAGCTAGGCCGCATAGTCGGTTGTTCTCGTGAAATGGTTGGCCGTGTATTAAAAGATCTGGCCGAGCAGGAACTGATACACGTTAAAGGCAAGACCATCGTTGTCTACGGCACCCGTTAACGCCACTACAGCTAACAACAGCCACCCTCAAAGCACAAGTGGCGAGCGGATATCCACATCCACCACCTGTGCTTGTATTAGCTAAAGAGCTCTTTTAACTTACTGCCCGGATCATCCGCACGCATAAACGCTTCGCCAACCAGGAAGGCATGAACCTCGTTATCGCGCATCAGCTTAACGTCATCCGGTGTATGGATCGCACTCTCGGTAACCACGATGCGATCATCGGGAATCATCTCCAGCAGTTCCAACGTGGTATTGAGGCTCACCTCAAAGGTACGCAGGTTACGATTGTTGATGCCGATCAGACGAGTATCAAACTGCAGGGCGCGTTGCAGCTCCTCCTTATCATGCACCTCAACCAGGACGTCCATACCCAGTTTATAGGCTCGGCTGATTAGCTCACCCATCTTTTGATCGTCCAGTGCGGCAACAATGATTAATATGCAGTCGGCACCCATCGCACGAGCTTCGTACACCTGGTATTCGTCAACGATGAAGTCCTTACGAATCACCGGTAGTGATACGGCCGCGCGCGCATCGATCAAGTATTGTGTTGCGCCCTGAAAATAATCCACATCGGTCAGGATCGACAGACAAGCCGCCCCACCCGCTTCGTATGATTTAGCAATAGACTCGGGATCAAAATCTTCACGTATCACGCCCTTACTGGGTGAGGCCTTTTTGATCTCGGCAATCACTCCTGGCTCACCATTGCTAATACGCTTCTCAATGGAAGCAACAAAGCCACGCGGAGCAGGGGCGCTTTTACACAGAGTTTTCAACTCATCCAGACTAACTTGCTGACTACGCTCTTCGATCTCTTCCCATTTTCGGGCGATGATCTTTTTCAAAATATCAGGGGTATCGCTCATTATTCGCTCAGTAACTATCAAGGGGCTTGACGATACAACGGTCACGCTGTATCGCTATAAGGTTATTTATTAAAAGGAGCTGGAGACCTTAACCAGTTGATCCAGCTTACTGCGCGCAGCACCAGAAGCAATCACCTCGTCGGCCTTGTTAATACCATTTTCCAGGCTATCCGCCAGGCCCGCTGCATAAATCGCAGCACCGGCGTTTAATACCACAATGTCTCGTGCTGGTCCGGGCTGGTTATCCAGTACCGACTTGACCATGTTCAATGAATCCTCGGCACTATCCACCGCAATCGCACTAACATCGGATTTACTGATACCAAATTGCTCGGGGCTAATGGTATAAGTGGAAACCTTGCCATCTTTCAATTCAGCGACCCTGGTGTCGGCACCAATACTGATCTCATCCATACCATCCTCGGCATGCACTACCAATACATGATGGCTGCCCAGCTTGCCCAGTACCTCGGCCAAAGGCTCCAGCCAGGTCTCACTGAATACCCCCAAGACCTGATTCGGTGCACCAGCAGGATTGGTCAGTGGCCCGAGGACATTAAAAATAGTGCGCACCCCCATCTCACGACGAGGACCTATCGCATGCTTCATGGCGGAGTGATGAGCCGGCGCAAACATAAAGCCGACACCGGTTTCATTTATACACTGGGCAACCTGCTCAGGATTGATTTCCAGATTCACCCCGGCGGCCTCCAGCACGTCGGCACTGCCGGACTTGCTGGAGATGGAGCGGTTACCGTGCTTGGCCACCTGGCCTCCCGCGGCTGCCACAACAAAGGCAGAGGTGGTAGAAATATTAAAGGTACTGACACCATCACCACCGGTACCACAGGTATCCACCATGTTGTCACCGGAGACATCCACCCTGGCGGCCAGCTCGCGCATCACCCCAGCCGCCGCGGCAATCTCGTCAACCGTTTCACCCTTCATCCGCAGCCCAATCAGGAAGCCACCTATTTGAGCCTGCGTTGCTTCACCGGTCATAATCAGGCGCATGACATCGGTCATCTCCTCGCGAGAAAGGTTCTGCTGTTCGGTTACCGCCTTAATGGCCTGCTGCATATCCATAAGAGTCTGCCTTTATTGTTCATCTATATGAGCCGCATTGTCCCCAGACTATCGGAGACGGTCAAGCCAAGTCCGCAGAATGAATGCCGATTCGGTAAAGAAACAGTGACAGCAACGCAAAACACACCATGCCAAGCGAAAGAGCAAATATCGAGTGATATAACAAGGGTGTAATCACCCCAGCCACCACCGCGTTGGTGCCCATCTGGATAAAACCCATCATCGACGAAGCCAGGCCGCGATTGTTGGGAAAACAATCCAGCGCCAGTATCGTAAAGGTAGGTAATAACAAAGCCATGCCGGTGGCATAGAGCGTCACCGGTAATATCGTCGTAATGATGTCTGCTGCTAACCATAATGCCTGGAGTAGGTTTAACAACGATGCCAGTGCCATTAACAGAAAACCAACAAAGATGAGCTGTCGTTGACTCCAGGTACCCGCCACATGAGCCGACAAACGTGAACCGATCATGATACCAATCACCAGCATCGCAAACAGGTAGCCAAAATCGTTAACACCTAATGCAAGGTGTTCATAAACCATCCTGGGGGCTGAGGTGATATAGAGAAAGAAGCCACCAAAAAAGAAGGCCGAGGAAAAGCAGATAAATAAAAAACGAACAAGACGTGTGGCCTGACCATACATCCTTAACAGGTAAACCGGGTGCATCGAGGTGCGCTGCTCAACAGGCAGTGGTTCCTTCAATTTAAATAGAACCAGCACAAACAGGAAGAGTGACAGGCACACCAGAAACCAAAATACCGAGCGCCAGCCAAATAACGTATGTAACCAGCCACCTATCACCGGGGCAAAGGCCGGTGCCAGGGCAAACCAGAACATCCCGGCCGACATAACCTTTTGCGCCTGAGCACCGGCAAACAAATCACGCACGATGGCCCGCCCCACCACCACGCCACCGGCAGCGAAGATACCTTGTCCAGCACGCAGCCATAACAAGGTCTCGATGTCCTGCACCTGTGCACAGGCCACCGAGACCAGTGCGTAACCGAACAATGCAAACAGGATCACGCTACGACGTCCATAGGCATCGGAAAGCGAACCATAGAACAGGTTCATGATGGCAAAACCCGCCATATAGAAACTCATGGTCTGCTGCATTTGCAAAGATGTGGCGGACAGCTCATCGGCAATGACAGGAAAAGAGGGCATGTAGGTATCGATGCTAAACGGCGCCAGCATGGCGAGCATCGCAACGATCAGGGTGATCCACAACATAAAGCGTTGCGAGTGGGTATTAGCCATCCATGCTCTCCATAAAAGAAAAAGGGAAGCTAGCGCTTCCCTTCTTTCATATTTAAGAAATTGCGTAGCATGTCGTGACCATGCTCGGTCAAGATCGACTCAGGATGGAACTGCACCCCTTCGATCACGTACTCCTTATGCCGCACACCCATGATCTCTTCGATCTCGCCATTTTCCTTATTAGTCCAGGCGGTCACTTCCAGGCAATCAGGTAAAGAGGACTGTTCTATCACCAGAGAATGGTAACGCGTCGCTTCAAATGGATTATTCAAGCCGGCGAAGACACCCACATCTTTATGATAGACCGGAGAAGTCTTGCCATGCATCACCGCACCGGCATGGATGATCTTGCCACCAAAAGCCTGACCGATACTTTGATGGCCCAGGCAGACACCAAGGATCGGTAGCTTGCCGGCAAAGTGATGTATCGCATCTATCGATACACCGGCTTCATTAGGCGTACAGGGGCCGGGGGAGATCACCAGATGATCCGGCTTCATCTTTTCGATCTCATCAAGCGTGATTTGATCATTGCGATGAACATGAACATCGGCACCTAGCTCACCGAAATATTGCACCAGGTTGTAGGTAAAGGAGTCGTAGTTGTCGATCATTAATAACATCTTCGTGCTCCCCCTACCTGTGCCCTTTGCCACTATCGAGGCCCGCCTCGGCCATCGCCACCGCACGGAATACCGCGCGCCCTTTGTTCATCGTTTCATCCCACTCATTACGTGGCACCGAGTCATACACCACACCAGCTCCGGCCTGTATGTGCAAGGTGCCATCTTTAATCACCGCGGTACGGATCGCGATGGCGGTATCCATATTGCCGTTCCAGGCCAGGTAACCCACGGCCCCACCATAGACACCACGCTTAACCGGCTCCATCTCATCGATGATCTCCATCGCGCGAATCTTCGGTGCACCGGATAAGGTGCCCGCAGGATGGGTAGCACGCAATACATCTATCGCACTCATGCCCTCTTTCAGTTCACCAGTGACATTGGAGACGATGTGCATCACATGGGAGTAGCGCTCCACCACCATCTTGTCGGTGAGCTCGACCGAACCAATGTTGGCTATGCGACCGACATCATTGCGACCCAGGTCGATCAGCATCAGGTGCTCGGCCAACTCTTTTGGATCAGCCAATAAATCTTCTTCCAGCGCCAGATCTTCTTCACGCGTCTTGCCACGTGGTCGTGTTCCGGCTATGGGTCGCACGGTCACTTCACGCTCTTCCAGGCGACACAAAATCTCTGGTGAAGAACCCACGATATGGAAGTCCCCCAGATCCAGATAATACATATACGGGGAGGGGTTCAAGGTTCGTAAGGCGCGGTACAAGTTTAACGGACTGGCATTAAACGGAATCGACAGGCGTTGCGAGATCACCACCTGCATCACATCGCCGTCGACGATGTATTCCTTGCATTTATCCACCGCCTGCTCGAAATCATCCTGACTAAAGCCGGAGACAAAATCTGTCTCATCGACACGACGGTTGGCCTTGTTCAGATCGTGCGCGACACTCATATCCAGCAGCTGCACCAGTTGCTCCAGTCGCGCCTGCCCCTCTTCATAGGCATACTTCTCACTGGCATCAACATGCACGATGATAAACAGCTTGCCGGAGAGGTTATCAAACACCACCAGCTCATCAGAGACCATTAGCAGGATGTCCGGTGCACCTATAGGGTCCGGGTTTGGATTTTTGGCCAGCCGGGGTTCGATATAGCGGATCGTATCGTAACCAAAATAGCCAACCAACCCCCCATTAAAGCGAGGTAGACCATCCACTTCTGCGACGTTATAGCGCGCCTGGAACTGCTCCACCCAGGCGAGGGGATCGTCCACCGTTTCTGACTCGGTAATTTCCCCTGCCACCGAGACCGTCACCTCGTGACCATGAACCTTCAGCACGGTGCGCGCAGGTAAACCGATGATAGAGTAACGCCCCCACTTCTCACCGCCCTGTACCGACTCCAGTAAATAGGAGTAGGGGCCATCGGCCAACTTCAGGTAGGTGGAAAGAGGGGTATCGAGATCCGCCAGCACTTCGCGCATTAACGGGATGCGGTTATAGCCTTGCTTGGCCAGCTGAGAAAATTGTTCCGGGGTCATATGGATTACCTAATCAATACAAAAACACAACGCGATCACGGGGTACGAATCAGCACCACCATCGCCAGCCTTGTTGTGTCTTTAGTTTCTGCATTGTAGATAACCCTAAAAGGAAGGAATTTGAAGGGAGTTTGCCCTATTCCAATACCCCTTGCAACTCCGTCATCGAGTCGATCACCGCGTCCGGATTCGAGTCACGAATATCAACACCATGATTGTAACCATAGCTCATACAGACAATCTGGAAGCCCGCCGCACGCGCCGCCTTCACATCACTCATGGAATCGCCCAGCATCATGGCGTTATCTGGCTTCACACTGAAATACTCAGCGGCATGCAGTAACGGCATAGGGTGAGGCTTTTTCTCTGCCAGGGTATCGCCGCAGATAATGATCTCGAATTCATCATGAATACCTAGATCCCTTAACAAAGGTATGGTGAACTGCTCGGCCTTGTTGGTGACGCAGCCCAGCTTGTAGCCGGCAGACTTGAGATAATCCAGCCCTTCACGCACACCAGGATAGAGCACACTGCGCTTGGAGGTGTTCTCGGCATACAAATCTAGAAAGATCGGGTAGGCCTGCTCAAATAACGCTTCTTCCGGCTCGCCATCGAGCTGGTTAAGCAATGCACGACGAACCAGGCGTTCAACACCATTACCCACCCAGTTCCGCACCGCCGCTTCACCGCGTACGGGCATGTCCAGCTTTTTCATCATTTCATCGACGCACCAGGCCAGGTCAGGAACACTGTCCACCAGGGTGCCATCGACATCGATTAATACCATTTCAGGTTTACGAACCATTTACTTCTCTCCTGACACAATAAAGGCGCAAGATATCCACCTTGCACCCTATTGATTTAATGCAGCTGCCGGGCCCTGATTAAGCCTTGGCCAACTCGCCTCTCATCTGTTTAATGACGGTATCATAAACATTGGCATCGTTGTCGTTCTTGGCATTAAAGATCGCCGAACCGGCAACAAAGGTATCGGCTCCGGCTGCCGCAATTTCACGAATGTTATCCACCTTCACACCCCCATCGATCTCCAGACGGATATCACGACCGGAGTCATCGATAATCTTGCGCGCTTCACGCAGCTTATCCAGTGTGGCAGGAATAAATGACTGACCACCAAAGCCTGGGTTTACCGACATCAGCAACACCATGTCCACCTTGTCGATGACATACTTCAACACATCCAGGGGGGTCGCCGGGTTAAATACCAGGCCAGACTTACAACCACCTTCACGAATCATCTGCAAACTGCGGTCTATGTGTTCTGAACCTTCAGGGTGGAAGGTAATGTAGCTGGCACCGGCATCAATAAAATCAGGGATAATGCGATCCACCGGCTTAACCATCAGGTGCACATCAATTTCAGCGGTCACACCATGCTTACGCAGGGCATCACATACCAGCGGACCAATGGTCAGGTTCGGGACATAGTGGTTATCCATGACATCGAAGTGCACGATATCAGCACCCGACTTTAATACGTTATCGACCTCTTCACCCAGTCGTGCAAAATCGGCAGACAGAATGGAAGGCGCAATCTTGAAATCTGACATAGCGAGCCTCTAGTTATGTATTTTACAGCGGGATTATCTAGCACCCCGTCTCCTTGCAGGGGCAAACTCTACCTGAATAGTCGGAAAATTTCAGCATATTGAGTGCTGTGCAAGCTCGGCTATCTAAGATAAACTTTTGAAAACAGACACAAAACCATAAAAACTTTATGTGGAAAAAAGCGCTCCTTATCGCCCTTTTTGCTTCTCTTGCCCTGCCTCTACAGGCAGAAGAGCCGCACCCATATGCCTCTCCCGCCCTGTTCGGTGAACCGGTCTGGATAGGTGAAAACGAACAGCGTTATCCCGCCATTTTTGGACCCGCCACTAGCCACGAGGCCCGTGGAGTAGTGATTCTGCTGCACGCCGCCAATGAGCACCCGCAATGGCCGAAGGTCATCCAGGTATTAAGAGAAGACCTGGCCGATCACCAGTGGAACACCCTGGCCCTGCAATTACCGGTGCCACTTGCCGGCTCCAACACCGTGGATGCAGAGAAGCTGGTAGCACAGATGCAGCAACGCCTGGCCCTGGCCGTCGACTACGCCATGCAAACACAGCCCTTACACCTGGTATTAATCGGGCATGGTATGGGGGCCAATGCGGCCATGAACCTGGCAACGGCCACACCGCCGCCTAATCTGCTGGCCCTGGTGGCCATCAGCCTGAATGCCTCGCCCTACGCGCCCGAGCCCCTCAATGGCGCCAGGGCACTGGAAAACCTGCAACTCCCTATCCTCGATGTCATGGCAGAACGGGATAGACTGGAGATCATTCAATCGCGTAAGCAACGTAGCCGGGCAGCCCGCATGGCCGACAACAAAGATTACCGGCAGCTGGTGATTCCGGGCGTTGGTCATCACTACTATGCACAGGCCACACTATTATCCAAGCGGGTACGTAGTTGGCTGGATGCCCGCTACAAGGCCTATCGCCCCCCAAGCAGGGAAGCAATGAAACAAACCATCCAGGTAGTACGTCCTCCTATGGCGACACCGCCTGGCCAGCCCATGATGGGTGAGCGACTCAGCGATACAAGAGAAGCAGCTCAAACCAACACCACCCAGGTGGAAGAAGCTATACCGCAACCGGGGCCTGCCGTAGAGCCTACGGAGAAAGAAGAAAATACTCCCAACCCAACCGGGCCTGGGGGATTATTTTAATAAATCAGGGAAGGAGGACCGTTATGTCACTCGCGATTACATTGCATGTCTTGTCTGTTGTTATCTGGGTGGGTGGAATGTTTTTCGCCTATATGATCTTACGACCAGTTGCCGCAGGCTTGCTGGAACCGCCTCAACGGCTTACCTTATGGTCGCAAATATTCAGTGGTTTCTTTCCCTGGGTATGGCTATGTGTGATCACCATATTAGCCTCTGGTTTATGGATCACCTTCCAGGTATTTGCCGGCTTCGCCACCGTAGGCTTTTATGTTCACATTATGTTCTTACTCGGCATCATCATGATGGCGCTATTTATGTATGTCTATTTTGTTCCATACACGGGGCTCAAGCAGGCCGTAGAGGCCGCAAACTGGCCGCAAGGTGGTGAACATCTAAACCTGGTTCTTATA